>JAATVS010000328.1 GCA_014523695.1 Nitrososphaerales archaeon TH5895 | reverse complement strand
TTTGCAGAGTTCATAAAGCAAAGCGACAATGACAAAAACAGCAATCAAGAAGCAAGAGTAGAGTACCACGCTTGGCGTCTATTGGCAGACTAGGCTAACTAACTAACCAATGCCAGAACTGAAGCGACACAGGGGGGTTTATTCTTCCTCTTTAAGATAGTTCCGAAAAACCTCTTGACCATCCAGATTGTCAATATGAGCCTGGACGAAATGGTTCCATAATTCTTGACTGAGCTCATTAGGAGTCATTGAAGTATCGCCTAAGTAAGTGTTGCATTTTCTACATATATAGGAGGTCAAATGGCTTTCATTTCAGTCTTATAGTTCGAATATATAAGGCTGATTATTCAATGCCAGAACCGCAAAGGCAACTTAAAACACTGCATTTGAGTCTTCATCGTGCCACGCTATGTTAGTTGCGTGGAGGTAATGCAGCAGCAGCAACAGCGGCAGAGATGTCGAGGATCTTGGTTGCATTAAACGCCTATATCGCTGGAGGGGTCTCGCTTTACGAGCTTCCTAAAATCGAAAGAGTATCAGTTGCTTGAAACTATTCTAAGCACTAATGCCAGAATCGCAAAGACAACCTAAAACACTGCATTCGGGTCTTCGTCACGCCAATTACTGTTACCAGTTTCAGCGTCAATCAAACCAGTTGCTATCTTGTCCTTAATCTCTCCGCGACTAATCTTCTCTCGTAGCTCCTGATATTCCAGGCCCAAGACCAAAGCTATTCTTTGCATGTATATGTATATGTATGTGGGTTTAAATTTCTTATTTGGTTGCGGTAAGTAGATGGACTGGTCACCTTCCAGTACACGTCCATCATATTCCTCTGAAATCAGGTTGATTACCTATGGCTGATCCGCTTGGCGTCGCCAGTTATTTTAGGGAAATGAGCTGTGGTCGACAAATAGTCGAATGGCAGGTGTTTCCATATAAGGGGGACATAATGACACTTGTTGAAAAACAGGCTCTTGAAAAAAAAGCCAAAGATGACTCTTGGCTTGAAATTGAACCTACATACCAAGCTGCTCTGGCTAAAGGCATTTCAGTCGATAGTGTTGACCATGTCATTTTTGTTATTGACTTGGATTACGCAAGATTTGGAGTGAGGGCACGCGACCATATTTTTTTGGCGGCGAATGATATTCGTCCGAACAATATTTGCCATGAAATCGGTCACATTTTTGGACTAGATCATGCAAGTCAAGCTCAATTGGGAGACTATGGCGATTCCTATTGCCTGATGGGAGGGCTCGGGCCAGCAGGTGCGAATGCGACTGAATTTCAGAACTCGAGACTTATCGTGTCCACGGGTAGGGATTCTCATGGCGGCACGGGTCCTGGAATATGTACGCCTTACCTGAGTAAACTGGGATGGATAGACTCTTCAATAAATGCAAATCATATTTATTTTAGTGAAAATGGGACTGTGTCTGGGGATGTAACTGGTACTATTTATGCAAATCAGGGTGGACTACCAGTTGGATCAACAAATCGAATAGCTTTGGTAATAGATGTTCCACCTCCTTCCTCACCATCTGCTTATACGAACTCCCAATACTGGGTCGAATATCGTATTCAACAAGGTTTTGACCGGGTAATTAGGCCTGCGTTGTTACTGCGTGAGGAAGTGTCATCACATTCGTTCTACTTGTACTTGACGGCTACTGAGATAGATAAAAAATTGAGATTGCCTAAACTAAATTATGTGATTAGAATTACAGATATTGACTCCTCCTCTCAACAGATTTCCTACAGTTTCGGAAAGGGCTGGTCTAAGTCACTGCTGCTCGATAGCGGTCAACTACTATTACTACTGCTAACTTTCGCTAACGTATTATTTATGTGCAATATATCCTGCGTACTATGTGTATTGTTTGTAAATTATCTTGCAGAATAAAATATTTTGAGTTAGTACTAACGCAATATCGCTAGTGATATCACGAGGGAGAGTTTGATATCTCATAACTAGTAACGATTATGTAATAACATTATTTAAAATCCTATCCCTCTCTCATGGTCTCCTTGGTACTTCGACCTTCAATAGGTGATTGCTACTTCTTTCTACGATATGAAATCCACATGTAAGAATCCAAATCACAAGGTACACAGCAAACTTTGTTAGGAAGTACCCTTCAGCAAAAGGTAGAGTACCGCATACGATCATAATGGTAGACCCAAAGGATTGGGCTGTTGCTTTAGAGAATCCTACTTTGAATACAACGGAATGTTGTCAGGTCTGCAGCATTGCCGAGGGCATAGCACTAGCGGAAAAGGGGATAGGAACCACTGGTCTAGGACAAATATGTTCTTGTCAGTGGAAATATAGAGTTTAGTTAGTAGAGTGCTCACTGTGGATTGTATCAGAAGAGTGATTACAGTCAATCGGTGTTTAATAATATATTCAGCTTTAACTTCTTAATCTAGTGAACTTAGAATCTATCGAAAAATTGAATGGGAATGGTTTCCAATAGGAAGTTAGATTGTGTTAAATGCGGATTTGAGATAGATGCTAATACCACGCGCTATTGCCCTAGTTGCGGATCTCCAATAGAAGGTGCTAAGCAGGGTGGAAACAAGAAAAGAAGGATTAAAGAATGATTTATTCCTCGTTACTAACGGAACTGAGTATACTGATGAATACAGACAGGAAAGGACACAACTCAATAGCGAGTATCAGGAGGGAATATAATAATGCAACCGTTCCCCGTCGTCTGTGGGAGAAGAAGGGTCCAATATCCTTAGACCCTTGTCAAGTTCTGAGGCTTTCATTTCTTTTGCTATTATCTACCTCTGTAATATTGAAAAGACGTGGCTGCTTGTCTTGACCATCTAAACATCCTCCGGAACAAACTGACAGACAAAGAACAGCCCACCAGAACGCCGCCTTGCTGGTTGATTTCGCTTCTTGAATGGTTCATTGTCCAAATATGACATATCCTTAGTGGTTCACTCTAATTGGCTGTTATCTTCTGGTGGTGAAAATAATTCATTTATTCAAAAACGAACTTCAGGTTATCTATATTTGTTCCAGTCGACCGTACTCAAGACACTTTCTGCTGCCGCTAAAAGGGTTTCATTGAGTTTCGAGAGAGTAATGGCCCTTTCTTGATCACTATCTTCATTATCTATTCCTTTTGACAGTTCTCGATTGCGTCTTTTCAGTATTGAATAAAAGTCGTTAATGAGTAAATAGTCACCTATATGATGATAGTCTTGACGCATCTTTTCTGACATTTCAAACCATACTTCAGAAAAGATGTCTTTGTTCTTAGGATCATCACGTAACGTTACACGAATTTTCACAATGTTGGTTAACACTTTTGTTAGAAATCGCCTTAAAGCCTTCCGTCGTCTAATATAGAGATAAACAATACTACCTAATATGCCGAAAAAAAAGACATAAAATATTGCTAGTCCAGGAGAGAAAAAAGTCCCTGTGACATTTTGTACTTCCTGAGAATACTCCTCTGTCATCTTTGTAAAATTAAAAGAAGGTTCCGTGGATATAGAGGAAATACTGCCATTTTGTAGGTATATTGAGTCACTACCCTGATCGTAAACAGCATACACAAGAAGGTCTAGATACCCAGAATTGTTAACGGAAGTTGACAGTCTCACCACTGAGCCTTCACCATGAACCAATTTTGGGATTTCAATCTCGAGAAATGAATCATCAATGATCTTTGACGAACCTGGCTCCAGGATGGTATTGTTGTATTTAGGCAGTATCAAGTCTGTTGTACTGAAAAAGTTAGTAACACTGAAGATTTCTGGATTCGCGCCAACAGGTTCTAATAATAGAGATAAGTTGGTCGCTGGCGCATTTCCCGCATTAGCAATATCAATCAGAAATTGACGAACGTTAGGAGCAAATTTTAAGTAAAAACTAGAAGCAGAAATAGTTACTTCAGGGTCGGGTTGCGACTGGAGGCTGTTAACATAAATAGCAGGGACAACAGCACCTACAACACCTATAACGGCGACTATGATAGGGACTAGTACCGAAGAGCCAGCCACACAAGGTTATAGGTCTATCACTAGTTTACTTTATGATACAAAAATCAAGTATCTTTATCTGCTAATTTGTTAAGTCTTTCATACTCTTGCTTATCTATTTCGACCTCGATAGTTAATTCCCAGACTGGTTTGCTTCAGCTGCTTCTGCTAGTTTGCTTTTCTTACCATTATCATTGCGATTACATTTGCACACTTGCATGAACCATTTATCGCTCTTCAGTTTACAGCCGTTACAGCCAAAGAGGTCTGTACTTCCTATACGATAAATAGACCCGTCTTCTTGTGCGACTGCCGTCACACCGTCACGCCGTCACCCATATTGTAGAGCCATTTGGAAAATTAATTTCAGAGGACTTATTGTAACAATAAAGATAAACTATACTGCCAAGGAGCCTGTAACTAGGTCTCCAGTGTGTTACTCCACATGGAATTGCTGAAAAGCTTATGCTATATTGCCCTGTTCCTTTTTCCAACACAAAATACATCAAGACGATTTGGTCCCCAAGAAACTGCAGCTATTTGTCCGATGCTCTATCCCCCAAGCTCCTGATAGCCTTCTTTTTCATAAGGTTCCCATTTAGACCCATTCCAATATTTGCGGTAAAGGCTATTATCAGTACCGCGTACAAATACATCAAGACGATTTGGTCCCCAAGGAACTGCAGAGATAGTCTCTTCAATTTCGCCACCCAATTTTTCCCAATCATCAACTGAGTCCCAAGATGTCTTCTTTATCATCTTCTGGAACTGGCTATCTAAATTCGAATATCTTCCCAGGCTTAAATTTCGTATGAGCTTGAACGTACTTTCTCATTTAACAGGATTTCATTTCTTGACTGATCAGCTTATATTCATATTGTGATGTATAATCCACAATTACTGCCTGTTACCATAGTACCTATCAGTCGATATTGATTTCCTGGTTAATGGCTAAACCTTAAATATGTTTGTTACCGATTATAGCTATATGTCCCTTCCAAGTGTTACACATGCACAGACACACATATGAGTCATTTCGATTGGGGGGCTAGTGCTCATACATCAGAAGAGTTTGAATGTATCAAGGCGCATCAGCTAATTTTACGCATTCTGCGAATACTTCAAATGTGAATAGCGTACTACCAAAATTAGTAATCGTTACAGTCCACGCAGGAAGAGAATTCGTGACGGTTGCTCCGTGGAACGAAGGAATTCCGAATCCGGCCTCGGAGATACGATATCCACCACCCGTAACTATCTCGTCAGAATTGCATTCAGCACTCCTAGTAGAAGTTCCTCCAGGTTGGACAATAGGTAGAGAAGGGGGAGGAGGATTAGAATCCGTCTGTCTCTTTTCCAAAACTTTATCAGGTCCTGGTGGTCCTGGTGGTCCCTGAGGTCCTTCTTTACCGGAATTAGATAATTGTAAGGGTGTCAACGTAGTTACTGTGTCGTCTCCGATATTCTGCGGACCACTGTTAGCACAGTTGATGCCAGAGGATCCGTCATTCCCGCACGTATTGTCAAGAGATTGAGCCTGACTATTAGAATATGCATAAACTACAGTACCACTTGACAGTACAATGGATGACAGTTGTCCGCTTGATACCGCAACAAGCAGTACTGCAATAAGGGAAGTGTAAATGAGTTTAAACTGTCGGTTCCTACATTTCATATTTTAGTAGAGAATTGGTTAGATTGGTTATTTGTATTCGGCAACATTTGGTTACTGTTTAAGTCACATTTTTCTTCTAGGAGATTTTCAGACCTAGGAGTTGACTACTTTAAGAGAGAAACAGATGAAGCATCCAAAGCAGTTTAGGCAGCCTAGTCCTGTCTAATAAGAAACTCCCTCAGGAACCCCCCAGAACTCTATCTCTAGAGCGCTTGTCCACTTTTCTTCCTTTTGAAGCCGAGTCCTCAAATTTGATACCAATTTCCTGTACCCCTTACCACTTTTATCAATAAAGTCAGTATAGCGCTCAGCAATCTCATGCATCTTATTTAATGATTCTTCAGTGTTGTTCAAACGTTCTTTTAACGAGGCAATATCTTGAGCTTGTTGTCCTTCTCGCCATTTCAGTCTAGCAATCTCATCATTCCTCTCAGCCTTTAACTCTTGATTCTCCTTCGATAATCTCTCTGAGTTGGGTCTATTGTAAATAATGGAATGGCTTTAACATATTCGGCAAGCCTATCCTCTTCGGAAGTTCTAATGTAACTGGCATCTTGATTAGCTAGTTTATGCCCAGAAAGGTACTCTCTTACCGTAAAAGACATTCCAGATCTGTCACACTGAGTTATGAAGAACTTTCTAAAGCCATGACTGCGCATTACTTCCCTTTTCTTCTGCCCTGGTTTGTTGATCTGGTTAACTCCTGCTTTCTTTAGTGCTTCTTCAAAAAGAAGGGAGATAGCCCTTGTCGATAAAAACTTTGGAGCCTTGAAGTAGTTGTCTACGCTGAACTTGTCTCGAATGACGGGGGACTTGTCCTTGAGTTGCTCACCTATTCTTCTGCGATACGAAAAGTATTCATCGATAGCGACAGCGCACTCTGGAGTGCAAAAGGTGTAATACCTGGCCTTCCCTGACCGGTTATAGACCCAGATTGAGTAGAGCCCATACTCTTCTATCTTTTTGATACTGTCTATCTGCAATTCTCTAAATCCACCGATCCTCATGCCAGTGGAAAGCATGATCAGTATGGCAACATTGTCACGCACGTCACACTTACTAAGTATCTGTTCGATCTCCTTTATGAAATAGGGTCTATCTCTGCCCTAGTGTTCAGACTCATCTTCTGGCAAGAATCGTTTGATCTTTC
>JAATVS010000327.1 GCA_014523695.1 Nitrososphaerales archaeon TH5895 | reverse complement strand
TCTACCAGAACCTGTCTTATGTTTTTGGTTATCTTATATCTGATTAGTTCGAAGGCTTCTTTTTCTGTCCTTCCCTGATATTCTACAAAGGATCCTATAACACCACCTGCGTTAGCGAGAAAGTCAGGTATAATCAAGATCCCGTTTTTAATTAGGTACTCATCGGCGCTGGGGAGCGTTGGAATATTTGCAGCCTCTACTATGATCTTTACACCATGTTCACGAAGTTTCGGCGCAGTTTTGTCATTTATAACTCCTCCCAGAGCTGCTGGAATGAAAATATCAGCATCCACATCAAATATTTCGTCTTTATCCCTAATATCGTATTGATGTTCACGCGCACTGCTGTTATTAGAATTGGAAGAGCGATGTTCAGAGGTGGAAGACGAGGAAAGGTGATGGTCTCGAGACAATTCGGATAGTTTTGTCTTTCCTTTCATATCTGTCATTAATCTTGGAATATTTAGCCCATTCCTATCATAAATGAAAGCAGAGACATCACTAACTCCGACGACTTTAATTCTTGGTAAATCATCCAGGAATTTTGCAGTAAAAGATCCAACATTCCCGAAACCTTGTATTGTTACGGTCCTTTCTCGTCCTCCCTCTGACCCGTCACTTAACTCTTTAAGTGTAGATTGTATACGAGTCAAGTTTGATGATGGTAGTCTATCTAGCACCTCCAAAGACGCCTCTAAAGCCACGCTTACCCCATAACCAGTAGTACCTAATTCATGTGGAATTCCACCCAGTTCTAATGGCTTGCCGGTACAAGCGCGCATATCTCCTATCTCATGTGCGAACACTGCCATCTCTAGCTCTGTGGTTCCGACATCGGTGGCAGCAATATACTGAGATGGACAGTACGGCTTGATCATTTTTGCAAAAGATCTCATCCAGGATACTCTATCCACTGCATTTGGATTAGCAACTATTCCGCCTTTTGCACCGCCAAAAGGTAGTCCAGCTGCAGCGCACTTCCAGGTCATGGTTCTTGCCAATTTAAATACTTCTAGAGGGCTTACACTTTCTGCAAATCTTATTCCTCCTTTGCCTGGGCCTGTGGATGTGTTGTCAATTACCAGGATGCCCTTCATACCAGTATCAGGATCGTAACCCTGCAGTACTTTTTCAGGTCCCCACTCATCCATCTCTTCCCATGTAGAAGAAGATGAGGAGAATAATGATCTTTCGCCCTGAGTAGCAGACGATGAGTTAGATTTCAATTTTTTCGGCTGATCTTACTTGCTGAGCCTCTCGTTAATTATTCTTGTGGATTTAATGTTTTTTATGCCTTGGTCACGTCCAAAGTCTATCGCAATTAATTCTTTACCATCTCAGCCACTAGATCAGTTAAGCGGTCTGTGTCAAATGGTTTTTGTAAGTATCTTGATATGTAATTACCGTTTTCTATATCTCTTATGAGCACATCATCTACATTATATGCTGAATTGAGAATAATTTTGGTTTTGTAGCATTCTTTTATCTTACGAGCAACAGAGTCTCCCGACATGCCCCCCAATTCATAATCCAACAGTATCAGCGATATTTTGTTACCTCGGGTTGTTTCTTTTATGTACTTATCAATACACTCTTCGCCAGAATCTACCATAATCAAATTATATCTTGACTCGAGGACTAGCCCAGACAATAAAAGCATATCGGGGTTATCGTCACATATCATCATTATTTTCTTTTTTCTTTCCAAGTTACTATGATCATATTCTAATTTCTGAATATTATCTATCTCACTTATTCTCTTCGCTCTTCACAAGTTTTTCCGTGTTCCAGACTTTCATATGTGGACACACAGTTATATACGATTTTATATATGATCTCATATAACCTCAATATTATAGTCGTTAATACCGATAGTATTACATTTAAGTTGCTGTGTGCTGTATCATTTTACTCGTGTAGAAATTCTACAATAAACCTTTGATGACCCATTTACTTCGGTCAGCGATATTAAACAAGAAATGGATAAGTCTAAATATGATATCATCATAACACATCTCACCAGATCAGTGACATATCAAGCTCATTAAGTTCCACAATATAAGTTCAGATATCTATAATTACGATATGGTTGACTCGCCAAAAAAAAAGAAGAATTACAAGAGACAGTCGAAAATATGGGAAAGTGATATGATAAGACTGAAAAAGATGCAATAACGCCTCAGCAAAAATATTGAAAATATTCTGACATGTGAACGACCATCCCGTATTGATATGTTAGAGTTGGGGGGGTTCCACTATCAAATTAGATCCAGATGCTTACTGGGATGCATACTGCAAGACAGGAAGGATTTATGTAATTACACTTGATTATAGTTCGACAGTATTCCTTCCTTTTATATACATGTGTGCAGAAGATTTTACTGATAAATGGCTATACTTAGAATTTACAAGCAAAAATCAGTAGACATCGACCTATCCAAACTGGTGGAGGCAATTAGTGAAACAGGTCTGGAAGAGAGTTTACAAAGATTCTATGATAAACCTCTAGAGAAGGAGACCAAGAGTATAGTGGCAGGGCCTAGTTTTCTGCAATTCCTACGTAATCTATTTCGAGTTCAGATTGCTGGCGGAGACATTATACAGTTTGAACATAAGACTCAGAGTAAATACTATATGCTTTCCGCAACTGGAACATGGGACGAAATAATAAAACTAACTTAATAACAAGAAGAGAGTAAATGAATATTTTTTCGCATATTTTAATGCGCTATGATTTATCTTGGCTATCGTTTTACAATTTATGCGACGGCGCATTCTTTCTATCTCAGAAGTATCGAAATTCAAAGAACATTGATATAAAACATCGCTTACCGATACACGCACTCAATAGATCAGATCAGTAGTGTACATAATGGAATGAGGGAGCTTCTATAGATCCAGCATAAGGAGCTTTTAAAATTGCAAAATATGCTATTGGCAGCCTCTTTAATAGTAACGGAGGTAAATTAGTAGGTATGACTGAGTTCGGAAAACCACAACCTTGCCGCAATAAGTGTGGTGCCTGGATTTATTTTGATAATACTTCCAAGCCATCCCAATCTTCACCGGACAAATGGATCCCTTTAGAGTACTCGGAAGATACAGGTATAAAGACAGGTCGAGTGCATCAGTGCCCGAACTGGTCGGAATTTCAGCGGTCTAATGACGTCGACCAGCACCAGGGACAAGCACTTACAACACCAGCAACCACGGAGACAGCAAGATCGGCCATTACAGAAGCACTTTCTCGGTACGATATAGCACTCTCAATCGCACAAGCAGCACCATCCGTATCGGATAAACAGGATCTCATTCTAGCGATGCTGGCTGATTTATTGAACAATATGGGGAAACTAGTAGGTATATTATCAGAACAGCAAGAACAAAGGAGAATCCAGTTTAGTAAGCTCTTTGAGTCACTAGATAAACTGATAGAGCTAAATAAGAGGGAAAAAGAGCAATGACTGTCAAATATCTAAATATCTCTATTCCATTTATCATCATTCCAGAATACCTGCCAATTCTACACTATCTGCAAATCGACTTTAATCCATTTCTGGTATCATGACTTCCAATACAAACAAACGTTCGAAGAGAATATTACGAGTTTCATTGCGATCAGATATCCTCATCGAACATAATTGACCATATTAACTACTTTAGTTAATCTATCTATAAAAATAGAATAAGTAATTTGCTAGGAAAAGGAAAAAGCCTCTAATACTTGTCTTTGATAGATTACCTTACTGTAGAGAAGCAACCTAGTATGATATTGTTTGTTGACATGCTTATTTAAATATATATAATACCATATCAATGGTTGCATTTAATTTACGATAACGGAAAAGAACATCCTTTTGAAGAATGGTTAATGCATAAACTCAGAGATAAACTAAAAGAAGCGAACATGATTATTCAGCATTCTCATAACCCTCTCCTATTGTACAGGGATACCATTGAAGAAAGTAATTGCGCCGTAGAAGAAGAAGTTTGTTTATTAGCCGAAACCCATGTTATTATTTTACTTTATGCTTACGGTGGGTTTATTCCTTCTGAATTTCAACGTGTAAGGATTCACACATTAGATAAATTTGCTAAATTGATTCTAAAGAAAGGTCGGAAGGACTTAGTTCTACAATGCCTTGAGAATCTGGGATAGCGATGTTAACCAGAACTTTAGCTAAACCTAATTTTACTGGTTGAATTAGAACTTCGATTTTTTGATATGAACTTCACTGAAATATTCTAAAACCATTACCATCACTAGTTCATCAGGTCTTGCGATTTCCATATTGGGGCAATCAAACCCAATCTAGCTGCAAAACAAAGACATTTTTGACTATAAGACCATTTTCGTGCGCTAGAAGTGGAGCTTAATTGTGTCTACCTCAAAATGTGGACCTCAAATCATATGAATTATTACTGGCTCGATGTAGCCTGCATTCTTCGGGTTAATTGATACATACTATCATGACATTGACATTCGCAGATCCTTGTTATTCTTGAATTGTTGACAATTTCTACTATTTCACCTTCGCAAAAGCCATGCTCATTCTGCACACACTTTGTCGATTTATATCCGACCAACTAGATTCTTTACATCTTTATTCTATATATGTTTAGGTCGAAAAGATATTATAAAGTAGCAAAAAAGAAACACAGAAAAATCGGTACAAGCAAGCAATCAAGTGAGAACTAGTAGATATTGTCCTGATAGGTTTATAAATGCTATATTTGGATCGATACATTTTCTGGTAATCTGAAAATGGAACTTGAAAAAATGTGAGAGAAAAGATTGATATTACGAGTTCCTGTATTAAAGGAACATGGCAAAATGTACAAAATGCGCATCCGAAATTAAATCAGATGGCTATGATATCGAAGAATTAAGTCTCCCTAAG
>JAATVS010000050.1 GCA_014523695.1 Nitrososphaerales archaeon TH5895 | reverse complement strand
GACAGAATACTGATTTAAATCTAGGTCCTGTGGTTGATCCCTCGATCAGAGTCTCGGAGGTGACTATCGGTTAAAGTTAAATGTGACTCTATGAGATGCCAGCCTTCTCGTTGTAGCCTTGAGTCAGCCAAAGGTTCAGAGCCGAAGTCTTCGCATGTCTCCTTGCTATTGGGGTCTCCTCTATCTTCAGCATTAAACTCTACCTTTTGCTGATTAGGATCTCCGACATCAACGGGCTCGACAAGGCCAATCATGTAACGCGACTTCTAGAGGGAGGAGTCTATAGTTTTCTGGCAATTATCATACTAGCAACAAACTGTATTTAACGTTTGAAACTTTAACTTACTTCAACTTGAGTTATTGCCAGAACTGTAAAGATAATCGGAACGAATCACTGATGAAAACTATTATTCCTTAACGTGCCGTATCTTGCGATGAGAAAAATATATGCCTGAACTTGGTTTAGCCGAATACTTTAGCATGGCAGAGGCACTTGGAATAATTGCCACATTGTTTGTGATTCTGTATTTCTCAAGAAAACAAACGCAGAGCCTCTCAGTAGACATCCAAACGAAGGTTCTCAACGACTTAGATGAAAAGGTTCGCAAGATGGCAGAGATCATAGTTGAAAAACCATCAATGCAAAAAGTCATCTATAATCTTGAAAAGCCATCAGATGAGTTAGCATTTGCATTTTATATCTTGTTTATTTGTTCTCATGCATATGCTATGCATCAAAGAAAAGTGCTTAATGAGGATGAATGGACAGGGTGGTTACAGTGGATGAAAAATTGCTTTAAGTATGGGACTATAGGTGAACATTGGAAACTAGTACAGTCAGAGGGATGGTTGAATCCTGATTTTGAGAATTTCCTCAACAAAGAAGTAGCGCTGAAACCAGGGCCTAAACTGGTATGATCGATGCCAGAACTTAAGTGAGAGCCTGAACTAGGCGGTAGCAGTGATAGTAAAAGATCCACGAAGACCTATGAATAATGTAACATAAACAATGGCGGCGTAATAGTTGTTACTTCTATGACCATGAGATGGATTTGCATTTACTGTGACACCAAAATGGAATATACCAACTTTGCAGGGTTCATAAGGGAACACGACAACGACAAAATAGCAATCAAGAAGCAGTATTAGAATACCACAGTTGGCTCCTACTGCCGCCGGCAGCAGAAAACTAACTGATGCCAGAAATTTGGGGGTAACCGAATGCGTCAAATAAATCATCATGGCTAATTGCTTCCTTATCGAGGACACCCTCTCCATCTCCTACCGTAGTCCTAAGTGCTTTCGACGGGTAGGCATTTCTTTATGTTTCTTTTGAAAAGTGCTTGGAGGTTAGCACAACCGATACTTGTGTTAAGGAGGCTGAACCTGAATCAGCCTAAAAAATATCTGAATCAGACAATTAACACGATGCCATTAACGATGTCATGTATATCGCGATTAGTCAGCAGAGTAATCGTTTCCCCGACAAGAATGGTTGAGGAAGACTCTTCGTAACTATCCACCATGACCAATTCGTTGCTAGTCCTTTCCCTTTAACATTTACAACAGTACCGGATATAATCAATATATCTAGTAGTCAAATGTATATAGCGGAGAATACAAACTAGTCCTAATGCTGTCTTAGATATAACATCTATATCACAATAGCCGAGTAGGAGATAACACTTGGATACGAGTATTCTTGAATATGGTTACTTTTGTCATGTTCACTTCCTCTAGTGGAGACGCAGCTGGCGTGAGATGGACTAAAACAAAGAAGTTAATGATTCGTTGCAAGTCCTGCAAATCTATTCTGTTTGCTAATGAATACGCCTCGTAACAATTACTGATGAATTTGCCTGCTTTTAAAAATAAGGCTAACAAATTTTATGGCACATATTATTGAAATACTTGCTCTATAATGCATCAAATGGGTATTGCAGGTTTAATTCGTACTAAATTCTAGTTTTAAAGAGAAATAACGTTTCGATCCTTGCCTTGATTTATTTAAGTGTCGGCTATAGTAGAAATCAATTCTCCTCTCTGCTGGTTGCTGTTAGTCACCCCGATATTATCAGCGTACCTAAGATATCCAGAAGCATTTGGACCTGCTTCGTGGGTCCAGGGAGTCTGATGTGATATCGACGTAATACTATTATTTAACGCAGAATAGATGGGGATCACTGACCACGCATCAAATTCCTCCTAGTAATGAGGGGAAAAAGCCACTGGGAATTCTATTCCTCATCATTTTTGCTGCCATCACCGCTGCGACGATTCTTGACTGGACCATTCTTCCCTACAATCTACCCCCTTATGCCTCTCCAACAATCTGGTGGCTAACTTTTGTCATCATCTCGACCACTCTCGCAATTCATTTTCGTCTCGCGTTGTTCCCATTGCGGAATCGGATGAAAACTAGTCTATCGTGGCCTATGAGCGCGAAATTATTAAATGGGCTATGTTGGGCAGGTCCATTTGCATTGATACCTGTATTCCAATCTATGTACCCATACTTGGCTTTATTAGGGATTGGGGCAGGGAATATTTGCACTTACAATCTTCTGAGGAAATATAGCAATCTGTCAAACAAGGGACAGTATCTAGTAGGTATTTTATCAATCTCATTTATACCTCTTGCTTTAATTGTCAATTATACAATTTTTCAGAATTCACAAGAGCTTGCTCCATTGGTTTCTAGGTTGTTGATAGGAATCGCTTATGGGGTAGGAGGCCTTTGCACACTGTTGCTCGATCATTAGGATTATCATCATGAGAACCTATCTCAAAACTGACGAATTTGAGTAGGTGAACACGTGTTGCTAACTAGATTGAGAATCATTATGAAAAGCACACTACACTATGCACCTCAGATTCAAGAATCGCATGAGTTAGCTGAAATATCTGAATTGGTACAGACAATTGATTCATGCGGACAGAGCAGAGTAAGAAATAGTATCGTAGTAAGAGGCCACGAGGTGGCGTTCTACAGAGATAGAGATCCTAATTGTAGGAACAGCGCTAATTTAGGTTCCAAATACATTTACGTAGACATAAAGAAATAGCTTCCAGTAATTGCTCACACATTGATCTGGCCCGTATAATCGATATAATTCGAATTGTCATATCGTTGCCGAGTAATTCTATTAGTTCAATTCATGCCTGGCTGAGGCAGCTAATTTTTAGTCATCGTGAGCAAAGGACGTTTGAGTTTCATCAGATGTGTCCTTCATTGAATTTAGAATAAAAATTGGATGGCTAATCAGCTGGCCGCCCTCTTGCCGATGTCAAGGAAACGGATTGGAATATCAAAATGTGACTCATGCAAGGAACTTCTGATGTATCACTACGTAATTATTTACTAGAAGTTCATTATTAAAAAGATATAATTCGAAGAATTACGTAGATTGTGAGAAGCGGTGAGCAATATCCGGACGCGTATATGTTACAGTTGTGGGGGGGAGAGGTTCAAGGACTATGAGCTTGAGAAAAAGTTAGGAACTAGTATTCCTGTATGTCCTCGCTGTTATATTACGGCTATTTTAGAATTGGATAGAGAGAACTTCAAAACGAAACGGCAGTTGAACCTTAGCCACCGCTAGCGCAATGGCGACTGAAGGTCGTTTCTACGATCAGTCGCTCAATTGCTGGACAACTATCTACCTACAATCGTTCAATCAAAGTAATCCAGATTCATTCAAGCTGTCGAGAATCGGTTTTAATTTTTGACCAATTTCCTTTTCGTGTAATACAAATTGACTATTCAATTGGAGGGCAATTGATAGCATATTTCTATCTTCCCTGGACGTATATACTCCATTTCCCATTATATCAAATCTATCCGAATTAGCTCTCAGCCACGTCTTCCATGCATCCATTCTTTGCAAATCTGCCTCCATCCTCTTATATGCAACATCTAACTCTATATGCTCATCTTCGATGTCCAGTAGATCAAGTTTCACAAGAGGAACAAG
>JAATVS010000326.1 GCA_014523695.1 Nitrososphaerales archaeon TH5895 | reverse complement strand
TCCACCATATTCTAGTCGTGGTTTCCCAAGTGATTCTAATGCACTTTTGCCAAGACCCCAGAACAACGTTATCACACCGATCCCCGCAGCAATCCATGAGATTGTTGACGTGGCATATGGTTGAGGATTTATTACTTCTGCGTAAGACAAACCAATGGCTATCCCTATGCCTAGGGCAGAAGCAATTAGTATTATAACTATCATAATTCCAGCTTTTGTTTCCAAATCTAAGATTATGAATCTCAAATGCTAATTTATTCATTGAACGCCACTTTCTCTAAACATTCTGTATCAACCTTTTCCTCTTGTTCTCACAATCGACAGTGATTCCACATTTCTCAGCCAGTGTTATATTTTCGAACCACCCATGTGAGCCTACGTCATTGTGGTAAATTCGACAGTCGGATAAAATACGAGTAGTAGCTCTCTCCAAACCACACATGACTTGATCTCGGCCGCGAACTTCCGTTCAATCGTAACATTTGTTGCTGTTCTAGTCCCTCTGTGGCCTATTATGCACTTGCTAGAGTTCCATACATTACACTATTGACCACGAAAATGCAGTATCCAATACACAGCTATTATTGGCCTTATTGTGCATAGCATCATGGTCTTCTGCTTAAATAGTGGACTGGAAGGATATTGCGCGTGCTCTTCGGTTTGAGAACTAAGAGAGTAATCAATATCGACGCCGACCCTACAAGTACACTGATGCCGATCAAGGACGAAGGTGATTTGCACAGAATTACGGAGATAAGTGGTATGCTAGAGGTAGATGAAAAAGTACTATTAGTTATAGCACAGAGCAAAATAAGACTCGTAGGTCTTCCGTTCTCATCTAACATTATTTATGCTACCGACAGAAGAATAATTCTCCGAGATATCTCATTGCATGGTTTGAAGGAGAACAACATTGGAATACCATACACAATGATTACCGATATCGCTCACAAAGAGGGTTTTATTTCATCCAGGGTTAAGTTGAAAGTGAATCGAATGCAGGGCGTGAATGGTCTGACTGCAATAGGTCAATATGGAGTTACCGGGAATGAAATTGAATGGATAATTGAACACCTTCCTAATGGTAAGGCTGTACGATTAGTCAAGATAGTCCGAGCAATGATAAGTAAATGGGAGCTCTTGTCTGAAGATCAGCAACGCATCACCGATCCAAATGAGCATATTGTTGCCTCCTTTTCTACAGTGGATTCACCAGCCGATGAGCTCTTCAAGATAGCTAAATTGAAAAGCGAAGGGGTATTAACTGAGCAAGAATTCATTATGCTGAAGCAAAATATAATAGAACGGTTTCACTGAGTTTGCCTCAGCTCAGTGATTAGTTTCTGAGAGGTCATGACATTCCTATAGGTATGCTGCTGTAGGAATTGCTTGTGTCTGCTTTGGAATTATTACTATCATCGTTCAATTTTGAGCCATCAGGGGGTAACATAGAATCTTGATGATCATTCTGTTGGCGTAAGGCGTCGTTCGGTAGCTCTGGCGCTTCTAGATCATGAACTCCATTTGATAATGTCTGGTTATTTGTGAATAGTGGCTGTTGGTTATTTGGCCATGGGCTCTGCAAAGAATTGTCGATGGTAATCTCCCCTTCTAGTGGCTGTTCAATAACCAGAGGTTCATATTGTGGATATTCGTCAACATATATTTTCCCTACGCTCGCGGGTTGAGTATCATTATTATGGCTAGTACCAGTGCCATTCTGTCTTCCACCTTCACCTCCTTCAAATGTGCCCAAAGAACTATTAGTCAACAGCTGTTGCAGTTCTTCTTCATTGATTACCATTTCAGGATTAACTGACAACGGGGGATAACTACTGCTGTTTGTGCTGTTTATAGTATTTGAAGTATTAGAAGAGTTTGTACTGTTAGTAGCCTCACCGACAGATGGCAAAAGTTCCTCTTCTTTCATAACCATCTGACATACTGTTATATTGTATTTGAAGTCAGGTGAACATACATTCAGATCTCCTTTTAATACTCTGAAAAACATGGTATCTGAAGTTGGTTTATCGCCTTCCCCATGCTCTGTATAGGCCAATACACTGTAATTTGGGATCATTATAACGAGAAAAAATGCAACTGTTGTTACTGCAAGAATGCTCTTATTGCACGGTTGCTCTCCGATCACTATTCTCTTCACAACTTCGATTCTTCATCCTGAGCTTAAATGAGCTTGCGAAGTATATCGCATTGCATTATCCAATCGGAATTTGAACCTAGTATTTGCAGAGAGTTATGTCTATTAGTAAACGAAGTAAAACATTATACGTACATTATTTCATGGTGGGAAGGTTAAGATTAACGGGTCCTATTCGCAGGAAAGTGGTATCGATGAAAAGAAGTCCCAAAATCCTTTCATTACTATACATGTTTATACGTAATTGTATTTCTCCTATAATAAGGAACAAGACGAACATTATATTGAGTTCAAGATCTCAAGAATGTAACATAATAAAAAAATGAAGCATGGATCAAGTACTCACTTTGATTCACCTTAAATACCAAATATTCACCATGATGATGACAGAATAATAATATGAAGTATAGATGCAGAACTGACATTATCGGACTTATACTAAGCGCAGCCAATGCAATAAACGGGGAATCCAGATCGCATATCATGTACAAAAGTCTAGTTAATTACAATCAGCTCAAAGATTATCTTATTTTTCTACAACAGCAGGAATTAATAGAATATGATAGATCTGCTAGAACGTATAGGACAACGGTGAAGGGGCGAGATTTTCTTGAACTGCAGAGAGATATGGGTGAAATGGCCCATCTCCATGGTGGCAGCTACGAGTTACCGCACCCTTCCCGACAGCAGGCATAAGCGTGTAGTACATCAGATACGTGCCGTTGCAGATAGCAGAAAGTCTAACAAATGTCCCGTTACAAAGCAAGATAGCAATTATATACTAAATAGTATAGAGATTTTTGGGAATGGATTTGGTAAATGATGGTAACGATGAAGCAATTTCCAAAAGAAGTGAGAATGAATGGTCAATATGGCTAGATTTCAACCGGGAAACTATCAGTTCTCTCGTACCTGAAGATTCGGGATTATTCAAAATTCATGCTAGTATGAAAGTATTGTATATAGGAATGGCCCAGAACCTCAAAAAAGCTTTACAGGATTCTATAGTAGATCCTTGTCTATGCAAAGGACAGAGATTCAGCTATATGGTAAACCACGACTCCCTTGACAATTTGAAAATGGAGCTGCTGAAAGATTATAAGCTTCGGCATAACGGGAAACTGCCTGCCTGCATGGAAAGTGCGATGTAAGGAATATACTTGATCTGACCATATAGTCCTTTTTGCGATCATATATTCTAAGTACTGGTAATTCAGGAAACAACCAATTCAGCTGTTGTCCATATTGTTCAAAAGTTGTCCGTGAGTAGAGGTGCAATCATGAAGAGTTCTGATGTAAAAGTGTCTTGACATTTTAAAATAACATGCTTGGTGAATGCATGAATTGACAAGATAGACTCGCAACACGAAATACACGAACCTATTCATAGGAGCATTAGAGTGAGTATTCTGTTGAGGATCAAACGGTCTGTATACATAATGAGGAAAATCCCTGAACCTGGACCTACCATGTTATCAAGGAAATACTCTGTTACGATGAATAGAAAGTCAATGTCGCCTTCTAGAGAGGAAATCTTGAGAAATGTTGTAGACAAGGACGCGTTACTCTGCAGTTTATCTGAGCGTATCGACAAGGAAGTCATGGAGAAAGCAGGACCAAAGCTTAAAGTTATCAGTACCTTAAGTACCGGGTATGACCACATAGATGTAAAGGAGGCAAAAAAAAGGGGCATCCATGTTACTTTCACCGGAGAAGT
>JAATVS010000325.1 GCA_014523695.1 Nitrososphaerales archaeon TH5895 | reverse complement strand
AGATGGCTTATCAATGTCTATTGGAAATTACCTAGGCGCGAAGACACATAGAGAATATATTCAAAATCAAAGAAGGAGGGAAGAATGGGAAATCGACAACCTGGCAGAGCAAGAGGAACAAGAAATAAGAGATATCTATAAAGAGAAAGGCTTTAGGGAAGAGCTATTGGATGAGATAGTGAGAGTTATTATTTCCACAAGGAAGGTGTGGATCGACACTATGATGAAAGAAGAATTAGGCTTAATTGAAGATAAGAATCGGAGTGCTAGAGATACCGCAATAACAACTTTTATGGCGTTCAATTTGATTGGTATGATTCCATTATTTCCGTTTATTTTGCTTTATATCTCTGGATTTAGCAACGTTTGGTCAACGTCTGATGCCTTTTTGTTCTCAATAATATTCACCGCTATAGCATTTTTTCTAATAGGAATAATTAGAGGGATGGTAGTCCATAGATCACTAATTAGAACAGGATTGAACACTTTGTCAATTGGCGGAATAGCTGCTTTTGTTGCCTACCTAGTTGGATATTTAATAAGTGAAATTATCAAGTAATAATTGAATCTGATTCAGGATATCTTTTACGTACAACTAATTAAACTGGCGGATGTATAATCTCTATGGTGATTAACGGTAGATAAGATGAAAATAAAGAAGATAATGCTCCCAATAGATGGATCGGTCACCTCAATTAAGGCTGCTCGTATTGGGATCAGTCTTTCCAAGAAATATAGATCAGAATTGATAGCGTTGACAGTACTTGATTTGATGTCTCTACCATATGGATATGTTCTCACCCGGCCAGGAACTCGTTTACACGACAATATATTAGAAGAAAAAAGAAGAGAAGCAAAAAAATGGCTTGATGAAGTCGAAAAATCATTTGTCAATGGCTTGATAGGATCGGAAGTTACTGAAGCAAGATTTAGATCAGAGATTATAGAAGATCCCTCCTCAACGGTGGAATGGGTAATAATTAACTATGCAGAACGCGAAAGTGTAGATCTTATAGTAATGGGCACGAGAGGGAAGTCAGGTTTTAAAAGAGCTCTATTAGGAAGCGTTGCGTCAGGCGTACTATCATATGCACATTGCCCTGTAATGATTATACGGTGATTCTTTTGTCATAATTTTAACTACCAACTTGAATGTTGATCATGATCTTCAATTGTACAATACATTCTTCAGTAATAGCTTTCTCTTAATTGAGATTTACACTCTTGACAACTTCCTACAGGGTCTAATTCTTTTTACCTAATTCATCTGTATGAATAAACACGTACCCTCTGTACCTCAAATTCTTATCAGGGCATACTAATACCATCGGTAACTATCTCTGTCTGCGACAATGTCATAGTTATCAATTTCTGCAGAACCAAGTGCTCCTGGCGAACCTACTTGTTTCGTGTACCTTCCTTCTTCTTGAGTCATAAAACCGTGACTTTATCCTCACTCCGTCTAGTCGGGTTGTTAAAGGCGAGAGCTTCTATCTCTAGATTATTGGTAGAACCAGCCACAATTTGTACCCCTGCAGTTTAGATTTACAGTATTACACTGCAGCTGTTCTTTTGGTGGTTATTATTATCCTTACTTCTGTCTAATTGACGCAGCCTCTCACGTGCAGGTACCCATCTCTTCAACAGCTGCTTCGTAATAATCCTCCAATAACCTCTAGAGAACTAAAATGTCTCCCAACCGAAATTTTCAGATACATCAAACTTGGGTTGCCCTTAACACTTTCTCAAGTTCTCCATATGGCAGAGTAGATATTTAATCTAGTTTTTTTGAAGCATCCGTCGTCCTAATGCCTGTACCGGTTCGAAGGCTTATACGGTGCACTTATTCTGAACTAGAATAAGTGAGAAATCCCTTTAGGTATTGAATTCCTCCACTCCCAATGTTTAATGCCTCAATTCTTCTAAGGTTTAGTGGGATATGCTGATCCTATTGAATAAATAGTTGTAATGTTGTACTCATCTTGGTAAGTATCAATTGTCAGAAGGGATGCCCTCCAGTCATTTCACACAAATATGCAATGAGGTATTGAAGATGAGCAGATCTATTAGATTCGTAGGAATAGCAAACAACCTCGGCACACTGTTATCCACCTCATATCGCGAAGGGTTAACGCCATTCATGACAAAAGAGGAGACTCAACATTATGCACTGCAGGCCGTACTTCGAGCTGCAATAAGAGAGGATTTTATAAGCAAATTAGGGATGCTTAAGCATTCTATAGGAACATACGATAGACTAATTCGCGCTACTGTCCCGGTTGCAATAAAAGGGAGTCACGACGTCAAGTTATTTATTCTTTTATCATTTGATGTAGGTACCGATGTAAAAGATATTATAGAAACTGAGTTGTTACCCTATATTGACAAAAATTGTGAATTATTCAGTTGAGATAGTATGCATGAAGCTAGCTTGACCACAGAAGAAGTATCATTCCTACAGTTTGATTATCAAGCCTACTGCTTTGCGAAGGCACCAATAAGTATCTTACTTGGATGATCGATACTTTTCCCTTGTTCTTCAAGGATCAGATCTAACTCACCAACCAACCAATAGGTGTGTGACATACTGGATTATTTTCATTAGAGGAGATATATCACAACCAGTCTGTGAGTATTGCTTGTAATGCATGGCAATGCAGCCAATACCTAGCATACCTAGCATACAAATACTTTAATCACAAAGGTTTATTGACTTATAATTATGACTTTTGAGGATCTGTCTATCACAAGTGTAATGAGTAAGGATGTCAAAACTGCCTATTCAAACCAAACAATTAGAGAGGTATGCCAGAGTATGTATCATAATGGAATCGGCAGCATAGTCATCCTTCAGGGCAATGACGACATTATAACTAAAGAAAAAGGTGAAAGTGAGCGACTTAAGGAGACAGGGATGATCACAGAAAGAGATGTCGTATCATATCTGGGTTCTGACAGGGCCTTATCACTTCGAACAGAGATTTCTGAAGTAATGAGTACACCACTAATCACAATTACAACAGCCAATTCTCTGAAAGACGCAATTGAGACAATGCAACTAAGAAATATACGCAGACTTCCTGTGATCGGAGGCGAGAATAATAACATGGTTGGAATTGTCACAGACAAGGATATTCTAAGAGCAATTATGAAAACCATGCCTTTACCTACATCTGTCGGTGAAGGTCTGCTTAATGATCAAATGCAATTTGGGTACCGTTTTATGTATGAAAGATTCCTTAATGACGATAATTTTCCAAAGGGTATCAATCCCGGAATCTGATGAAAAAATAAACACCTATTATTTAAACTCAGAATGGTTTTAATCGATTATACCCGTTCCTCAATAATTCATGGCAACAAAAAAGATTTGTTTAACCTATCGGTAATCTTCTTGTAACTTTCGATATGAAAGGTTGTCAAATCATAAACAATGGACAACATAGTCATAAGCGCGTCAATTGTTGCAGTGTAGCCCCTAACAAAAGCTTTCAGGGTGGACCCAAAGATGCTGGCAGCCGTGCTATTATTCTCGAGCAAATTATCCTCCAGCCAATTGGTTTGTTTTGCGAGTAGGGAATCGCATGAATTCAATAGACTCTGCTGTAGTTCTATTGACGCCTGAAGGAATCTCATCTGGGAATGGCTTGTTTTTCCAAATATTATGGAACACGTCATTCTGTACTCATCTAGAATTTCTTTGTCCGTGTTGGCATTATCAAATGCAGTTGGCCCAATGGGATTTGATGAGGATGAATCTGACAAACAATGATGTCTATATTACGTGTCTTATCTAAACATATGGTCACAGATTCGATTCCAATCTAGTAAATGCTATTTAATATCTAAATCCATGTATAGTTAATATTGAAAACCATTCTTAATAATTTTTGAGATCAAAACTTGCCCAAAGCTTCTGTTGATGATGATGATGAACAGAAAGGAGAAAAGAGGATAGCAAGAGCTGATCTTGCCAATAGTGATTTAGAGGAGCTAAAAAGACTAGCAAGAGATAAGGACACAATTCACAGGAAGATCCAATTATGGACTAATAATGAAGAAAACGAGTATGCTATTCGATTACTATTGGATGGAGATCCTAAATCTGAAACTAGAGAAAAGAAAGGCGGGAGAGAATTCCTTGCATCAACAAATCCCACGAGACGATATACTCATCCTGTAGCGGAAACAGATAGACTCGAACTCCTGCAGAATGGTTGGGATTATACATTAAAGGATCTTCTTGACAATTACAAAAAAGTACGTATGAAAATGGTAAGGTCATCTGCATCTACCTCCTATGTGGATGATAACAGTGAAAATCATGATGTTGATGTTGACAATGATAGTAATGATGACTATCCAATCAAAATTATCTCCACATATAAGTGCACATATTGTCTTGCAGAGTTTAAGAATGAGGAAAAAAAGAAAAAACATGAACTGAAATGGCATATCTGAGAATCGGTATCTAGTATGTCGTGGAACTTTGCACTACGGCGCAATGGACAACGGGTCTACTTAAATAGGAACACTCGGTGATATTTACCATATGTTCTCAAAGATTGTTGATATCAATGTTCCCTTGTCTGATATAAAAGATAACAGTGTCGTTGCGATTTCTGGCTTTAACATGGCTATTACGCCTGAATATCTTATTCTTGAATTATACCATCAATATACTAAGAGCGGACACCCAAAGAATTTGTTTATTGTCTCTGATGCTCTTCCTGCTACACCCGGGAGAGCGTTAGATAAGATCGCCGAAAACCTTTACAAGGACCCTGAGCAGAAATTTCTTAGAGGTGCATTAATGCCATTTCTAGGCTTTTCACCTTGGCTTCAGAAACTCGTAACAGATGATCGAATTGAATGCTACGGATGGCCAATAGGGATTACAGCTTACTGGTTCAGAGAGGTTGCAGCTGGACGGCCAGGACTCTTGACAAAGATTGGTGTTGATACGTTTCTTGATCCGAGAAACGATGGTGCTGGAATGAACCCACGAGCAAGAAAAGATGGGCCGTGCAAAGTAAGCCTGCTGGATATCGAAGGAACTGACTATCTTCTGTATCAGGCCCCCAAGCCCGATTACGCTTTGATAAGGGCATCCATTTCAGATGAATATGGAAATTTGTCTTTACGAGAAGAAGGATTAAAGGGAACTATTCTAAGTATTGCGCAAGCTGCAAAAGCGAGACCACATGCTGGTACGGTGATTGCCCAGGTCAGATGGCTCTCAAAATCTGGCACAATTAGTCCGAGGGATGT
>JAATVS010000324.1 GCA_014523695.1 Nitrososphaerales archaeon TH5895 | reverse complement strand
GCTAATTTCTGGCACAACGAACAGAATACTAGCCTATGCGTTTTATTTTTCGATTCAATTATATGACCATAAGGATCCCTAAACCAAGTCATCTATCTATCTCCCCTCTCTAAGATGAGACTCCTGATTTAAAAATACTCCTGATAGAGTTAAGATCAATTATGTGAAGTTCATGACAAGGTCCTCAACTCTATGACAGGGTGAGGGAGCATTTAATAATGCAAGCTCACTTGTAACCTGTGACGCCCTGATGCAAGTGCAAACTATCGATTCATTGGATAAACAACTACTGAATGAGATCCAGTGGCAGTTTCCTTTAGTGGATAGACCTTTTTTAGAAATCTCTAAACGGTATAATGTCTCAGAAAATGAAGTCCTGGAGCGGATAAGGATCCTAAAAAGGATTGGTCTGATAAGACAGATCAATGCAATCTTTGATACCCGGCGGTTGGGTTATAAGAGCACTCTAGTAGCCTTTTCGGTGCTACAAGACAGGCTTGAAGAGGTTGCAAATGAGGTTAATAGACATCCTGGAGTCAGCCACAATTACGAAAGAAACCATGAATACAATATGTGGTTCACATTGGCAGTTCCCCCTTCTGGTGATATGAAGCGAGATTTGGAACGAATGGCCTCTCTGGACGGTGTCATCAAATACAGGGTACTACCTACACTCAAACTCTATAAAATTGGTGTAAAGTTAGATGTGCTTAATCAGGATCCCTCTGATCCAAAACCTACTGAAGAACTAAAAGTCGTAAGTCAGGCAAAGTTTACAGCTACTGATTTGGACAAGAAGTTTATTCGTGTGTTACAAGAGGATATCAACACAACCTCGGAGCCGTTCAAGGAATCTGCTAGAATTCTTGGGATATCCACAGTTGAGCTCTTCGCCAAGGCAAAGGAATACGAACAGATAGGTGTGATGCGAAGATTTGCCGCCATATTGCGCCATAGAGACGCAGGGTTTTCTGCAAATGGTATGGTAGTATGGAGAGTCCCTGACAACAAGATCGACGAGGTAGGATGCAAGTTAGCAGCATTTCCCCAGGTTAGCCATTGTTACCGAAGACCAGTATTTTCTGATTGGCCGTTTAACCTCTTTAGTATGGTGCATGCGAGAACACTTAGGGCCGCAGAAGGGATAGCTCAAACTATGGCCGCCGAAGTGAAAATTCAAGACTATACTATTCTTTTCAGTACCCGTGAATTCAAGAAGCAGAGGGTGAAGTATTTTGAGTGAGAATGTGACCGCTTTTTCATCAACGTTCGAATTGGTTCAGAGCTGATGGTTGACCTGAAAGCGAGGCCCAAACGTGTCGACTTGGCTCGATATCATTGGCCCGAGATAGAAACATGAACAGAAAAAGTTCATACCTATTTTCTTATCGTTGTTGTGTAGAAATCTTTGTCATACATCTCGGAGAGTGCTTCTAAGTCAGTCTGCCTCAAGTACTTCTCATCGGACATGTTTGTGAATAATTCGATCTCTTCTAAATTTACTACTGTCGGCAGAACTGTTGCGATTCTATTTTGTGAGAGGATAAATTTCACAGCAAGTTCAGCAATTGTCCAACCATACGAATCGGCAATTGGCTTTATGTATTCTATTTTCTGAAGGGCTTGGGCAATCCACTCTTTCTTTCGAGTACTTCGGTGATCATTCTTATCAAGTACGGTATCCATGTTTACTTTTCCTGTAAGCACACCGGATGCATCAGGAACTCGAACCATAAGGCCTACGTCATTAGCTTCAGCGAGCTGAAAGAAGTCTTTTACTGGGTCCTGTTCCAACAGATTGTAGACGCTCTGAAGACAAGTTACATCCCTTTTTTCCATTGACAAAATTCCCTCCTCTTTCCATCCTATTGCTGGTCCCAAGGCGACTCCATAACTTCTAATCTTGCGGTCTTTTCGTGTTCTATTAAGTGTCTCAAATAGAGTGTCATCCTGGATCACATTCATCTTAGGGTTGTGTAGACTGTACACGTCTACGAAGTCCGTTTGAAGTCTGTTAGTACTCTCTTGTAATGCGTAATTCATAAAAGATGGGTCATGTCTCTGTGGGAGTTCATTATGGCCAATCTGTTCAGCGCCGTAAATATCGTAACCCCATTTGGTAGAATAGACCACCTCGTCTCGATTTACACCCTTAAAAGCCTCACCTATGAGCTTTTCACTTCGTCCTTTTCCATACACATCAGACGTTTCAAAAAAATTAATACCTAGATCAAATGCTCGCTTCAGCATCTTTAGAGCTTCTTCGTTGTTGATCTTTTTTCCACCCCACCAGTCTAGCGCTATAGTCCATGCCCCGAATCCTATCTCACTTACCATGATTCCACTTTTCCCCAACCGACGATATTTCATTTAAATACTCAGTACCTCCATCAAATGCGACTGTCTTTCCTGAAAAATTTCATTACTTAGAACCGGTTTCCCTATGTTATCTTGAAAATACTCCGTATTTAAAGACGGAAGTTCTATCCATGACCTGCAGCCTGCTTGTTCCGGACTGAGCGCGACATCTATGGCATTATTCAATCTATATACTCGGAGAAGTATAATGCTGAGGGGTTTCTCGGGATTATAATCCATCCTTGTGTTAACATACTTTTCATTCCATATATGAAGGTCATGCAGTCCATGAACCATGTCCCTATTAAATGTCTCAGTAATGAAGATAACCTTTGCGTAAAGGTAAATCATGTTCATACTATCAGAATGCTGCTCATGTAGGACTGACTTGAATTTATCCGCGGATTCTTGTTGTAAAAGATCTCTTGATTGATGTTCATAGGTTGGAAATAAGTAAAAATCGTTATGTCTCAATTCAAAACCGTGCCTACGCTCCATTATCCCCCCTTTTCTTAGCAAAATTGTTTGCATTCCCTCCTCAAGTCCCTTACATACAATAGCCCATTCCTTTAGTGCAGATACTGTCATGATTAATTTCTCACCCAAGCCCCATGATGATACTCTGTATATCCTTTTGCAAGCATACTATCATCGGAGTATCCTTCACAACATACAAACTCGCCTTTGTTTCACGCAATTGAAGGATCAGATCCTGGAACTTTAATAGATCATCACTCTCAAACGCAAGAGTAAAGTCATTATCATCAATTCCATACGCATAGGACGTATTCAGCCTAATCTCTGGAAATTTTCTTCCGATCGAGATATGCTCATCCATCATTTTCTTACGCTCTTCAAACGGTAAAAGATACCATTCTCTTGACTTCACAAATGGATAGACTATGAGATATTTCAGTGGTTTTGAATCTGTCAGGAAAGACGGCGTCACCTTCTCGGAGTAAACTGATCTTCTGTAAGACGAAAGGAATAAGAAAGCAGGCTCAATGTATTTTCCGATGATAGTGCTATATATTTTAGACGTAAACGTCTGAAACATTTCAACCGAATCAGACACCATCCACAGCATAAAATCTGTCCCGTTGTGAAGCCCAAGGGTTGTGTAAGTGTGAACTCGTAACTTGGTGTTCGCGACACTAACTAAGGTGGCAAATTCCTTAGCTGCTTCTTCCTTTGCCACTTCATTCATCCAACGCCATTTGGGGTCAATTTTGAAAAACGAATAGTTTAGAAAGGTTGGTTTAGAGGTTTTATTCTGATCCTTTTTGCGTTGAACTTCCATTATGTCCTACTCTATGTGGGTCTTGTAAGTCCTATTTATCTTCCAAACCTAACCATCCATATCCTCTAGATTCGAGCTCATCGGCAAGAGTCTTATCCCCTGACTTGATGATCCTACCTTTTGCCATCACGTGTATAAAATCAAGTTTAGATAAGTACCGCAGGATTCTAGCATAATGTGTTATTACAATTATGCCAGCCCCCGTATCAATTAGTTGGTTGATAGCTTCAGCAACTGCTTTCACTGCATCTATGTCCAGGCCTGAATCAGGTTCATCAAGGATCGCCAAGTTTGGCTTAAGGACCAACATCTGCATGACCTCTGATCTCTTTTTCTCTCCTCCAGAAAATCCTTCATTAAGGTACCTACTCAAAAATGATTTATCTAGGCCCACAGAATCTAGGTTCTTCTTAACATATTCATGAAATTCTCTTACCGTAAGGAACACCTCACGATTTTTTTGATCGTCTGCTAATGATTTGTTCAAAGTATTATACGCATTTCTCAGAAAGTGACTATATCCAACCCCTGGGATTTCGATAGGATACTGGAAGCCAAGAAAGAGGCCTTTCTTCGTTCTCTCATCAGTGGCAAGTTTCATGATACTCTCACCTTTAATTAGTGCATCTCCGCCGGTAACTGTGTACTTTGGATGTCCAAGCAAGACGTTTGCAAACGTACTCTTGCCAGAGCCATTCGGGCCCATAATTACATGAACCTCACCTTTGTCAACCTTCAAATTTAACCCATTCAGAATTTCCTTATTATCTATATTTGCATGAAGGTCAATGACCTCAAGAAAGACCATTGAATAATGTAGTTCGAAATGCTTAATATGTGTATATATCCACGCTCATAAGATTCAAAAGTTTTACTGTTTACAGCTTTGTGAACTTTCTTGTAGGATAAACATTAGGGACCGTGAGGGCCTATTGGTTCTTCAATTAAGTTATGATAGGGTAGCGTTGGTTGCTGTAGCGTTGGTTGCTGTAGCGTTGGTTGCTGTAGCGTTGGTTGCTGTAGCGTTGGTTGCTGTAGCGTTGGTTGCTGTAGCGTTGGTTGCTGTAGCGTT
>JAATVS010000323.1 GCA_014523695.1 Nitrososphaerales archaeon TH5895 | reverse complement strand
TACTAAGTTCACCTTTTGACATCGCTGTCATCGTGATGTAACTACTACCAGTTTTGTTCTAACACTCTTCGATGATAGTCTTCAAGTGGTTCAGATCTTTTTCAACCGTTTTTATATCTTCGGCATATCTCTCGTCTGTCATCTCCGGTGTCTGAAACACCGTCAACATTATCTCGCTTCCATCACCATTTTTCACCACACGCATAGGAACGTATACCTCTACCCCAGAAGTCAACTTCACATAATGGTCTAAAATTCCAAAGTTATTTCTTTCTGCAAGCATGACTTTATTCTGTCCTTGTGAAGTGTCTACGACCCATTCCCCATTTACTTCCTTTATGGATGGAAAGGTGTTGGAAGCCCACCTAGGCAGGTTTTCCAGGTTTGAGACGAAGTCATAAACTATTTGAGGATTGCTATTTATCGAGGTATTCATCGTTCTTGATTTCATCATTGCATTATCGGATAATGGGGGCTGCCTAATAAGCAGCGGTGCACGAGCCCGCTTATGAAAGACAAGATAATTACGTGACTTTCTGAAGTTGACAACTGTTAGAGGCCTGAATTATGTGGACGGTTGAACGGCTATTACATACCTTTCCTTTTGTCATCTCAAATCCTTTGTCTAAGGAATAGAGTCCATCACAGAAATGATTGACTATATGTGTATGAAAAGGATGAGGACATCCAAATATACCCAAAGAAGTAAGACAATATAGAAAATGATTAAGATTTATGATTGGAGAACTCAAAACAAGCAGCAAAAAACAAGGCATCATCGACGACATGTATTGGTCCACTGACGACAACCTAAGAAAGCTCTTGAGGTATAGATCTTAATAGAAGATATGAAGTTGATTCTTAAAACCAATGAGCTATTTGTCAAAACCCAACAGATTTTTGATATATGGTGATGAAAGTTTAGAACGCTATAGGTACCTCATTACAGTTCAATAGCATCTCTGAATATTTATTGGAGAAGCATAGTTTTAGGCACGAAAGTAGTTAGACTCAACAGGCCTCTAACAATAGATTGTGATAATGGTAACCAATGAACCTGGATCTAATTCCATATAAGGTAGTTTATTACATTCATATTCCCTACTTACAACTAATCAAAATTGTTAGATCAGTTCAGAGATTCATCGGGTCAAGTAATGTTTTAAATACTTTTCAATATGCCCAAATTGTCATTTCAGCTCTAGTGATTCCCTCCCTCCCTGTTACGTTCTTCGACCTTTAAATAAGTGTCAGTAAATAATAATACGTTAGTTAATGACAGATAAAAAGACAAGGATCCAAGCCGATCCTAGTATAGATCCTTCTGAACATGATAATAACGACGTAACTATATACAATGCTAATGCTAACGAAAAAATGTCTGTTCATGCTATAGACCTTGAGATACAGGATATTGATGGAGTAGGCCCAACAACAGCAAAGAAGCTTAAGGAGGCAGGGATCGTATCAGTGATGGACCTAGCGGTAACTAGTGCAGAACAATTAGCTGTAGATATTAATTCTTCCAAGGATAGCGCTGCAGCATTTATTATGGCAGCTCAGAAACTGCTTAGAGAATCGAATATATTAGATAAAGAATTTGTGACTGCTGACTTTGTTCTTGAAAAAAGGAAATCTATGCTAAGATGTTCTACTGGTTCTAAATCTTTGGATGAATTGTTGCTAGGAGGAATAGAATCACAAGCTGTTACAGAATTTTATGGAGAATTTGGTTCAGGCAAATCACAGATATGTCATACTTTATGTGCTATAGCAAAACAACCTATAAATGAAGGAGGCCTTGATGGAGGCGTAATCTATATTGATACAGAAGGAACATTCAGGCCCGAAAGATTAAATCAGATCGCTAGGGCAAGAGGTTTTGATCCAATGTTAGTTTTGAAGAATGTTGCAATATGTAAAGTATATAATAGTTCTCATTTGGAATTGATTATCAAAGATCTTGGTAGATACATAAATGAATTTAACGCTAAATTAGTAATAATAGATAGTATTATCTCTCTTCATCGAGCAGAGTTCGCAGGTAGAGGCACACTTGCGGATAGACAACAGAGACTTAATTCTATTTTACATAAATTAATAAGACTTGCTGAAATATTTAACATAGTAATTGTGATTACTAACCAAGTGCAATCATCTCCTGATACATTCTTTGGAGATCCAACAAAGGCAGCAGGCGGAAATGTTATAGGCCATACTTCTACATATAGAATATACCTTAGAAAATCAGGTGAGAATAGAATAGCGAAGATGATCGATTCTCCATATCATCCTTATTCTGATATACGTTTTACGGTTAATGAGAAAGGGGTAGATGATTTAGAAAAATAATTACTAGCAAACTAACAATTAAAAATGAAATGAAATTAATATCTCTTAATTTCATTAAAAATGTTTATATATGTAATCAATTTGACCAGTGTAAATAAGTGCAAGGTTTAGATAAGTAAATACAATCTGCTACCTAAAGTTAGAACGTTACTATATGTAGCATTGACTGTCTATTATAGACAACAGAGAGAAGGAATCTCAGTGATAATTAACTCAAAAAACACGGATTATCGGGATAATTCGCTCGATCCCAATCTATAAAATCATCAATATTAAATTCGATTCTCTTGTCATGAATCTCTGCTTCTACTCTCATAGTATTTTTCTTGTAGTTGTAACAAAATTTGGTGTGTTTTGTGCGAATCCACTTCAAGTTGCAAAACTCTAAGTATCGCGCACAGATCTCGCTTTGTTGATCTTCAACCGTTCTGCATTCGAACATAATTAACTCCGTTTACTATAGATAATATGGCACATATACAAAGAAGTACCTCATAAACATGCATTAGAAATAAGCTACGACATTGAAGATATTATATTGACCTATTGTCGCCCAGGTCATACAATCACTAATATAATGACGATTTTAACAGCGGATATGGTCATAAGAAATCAGATGGTGACATCTTGATGGTGTAGTAGCTGAAAGGTTCTAAATCAAATCATAGTACCTCAGAAGTGGATGCGTCTAGAAGACAAAGCAGAGGTATCAGTCACGTCAATAATCTTAAATGAGTTTAATTTTACGGTCTGAGACTACAGCATATCTATATTTTGCAATTATTCCAGGGAATTGACGACTCAGATATTTACATGTGAGGCAGGCAGTATAATATTGCACACACCGATTTCCTCATACACTAACTTGTTTTATAACTCTCCACTGTTTAACCATAATTCCTGTTCTGCAGGTACTTCAAAATTTTCTGTAGCTGCAAGTCTGTTGGTACTATTGATATGAATTTC
>JAATVS010000322.1 GCA_014523695.1 Nitrososphaerales archaeon TH5895 | reverse complement strand
TACCAGAATGTTCCTACGTTGATGAGGGGCAATGTGTTTGTTCATTAGGGGCATGCTACAACTTGATGCCCTATTATTTAAACTGATTTTTGTAAGTTCCTACAATCAATCATTAAGTATATCAAGCGAAGAAGGCCATTGGTATTAGATGATCCCGTTAATGAGGTTAGCTATGTGGATGGTGCAAATTGTGTGAACAGCCAAAGTTCAGTGGTGGAGCGCGTGACACCATAATCGTTTTCTAGCACACATCATTACCTATGATATGGTTGGAGTGACGTATTCAGAAAAGCCAAGCAAGCAATCACAGAAAAGGCTTGCAGTCATTGTAAAGCCAGAAAAAGTTGATAGTATGATCTCGTCGCTAAGAGAAATGGGACTTGAAGCGACAATTTATGATGTAAAGGGGGGCTGGCAAGGATAAGCAAAGGGTTGCTTCTGGAAGAGGAACGGGTGGCACATTTGAACTTGCATATACTTCAAGAAAAGTGGTGGCTACAGTAGTAAAATCTGATGATGTCGACGCGGTTGGAGTTAGAGTAATACAATAATAAATTTATTACTCTAACTAATTACTCCATCACAGGATTTTATGGCCGCAGTAATCTCGTCTATGGATTGATATGCCCCTACCCTTACTTGTGATAATGTGTTCTCTTTGCAAAGCACATATGCCTGCGAAAAGTGGCGCGACGTGTATCCCGCGTATGCAAATCCAACTCCTATTAGTACTGATATACCTACGACGATGACAGTCGTAAGCAGTATCCCGTGTTTAGTGTCATGTCTTGGTTATGGATGGCGAGCTGATTGATATGGTTTCTAGTTTCAGCACTCCGTAGATGTATTATTGGCATGTTAGCTACAGAAGAACTGCTTTATGATACCCTGAAAGTATAGTTCGAATCAGTAAGCTCAAGAAAAAATTGGAAAAAGAAAATTAAAAAAAAGAAAGGATTTCTGCGACTAACAGGTCTTATTCTACATCTTAGCCGCTCTCTGGTTCGCTCTCTGGTTCGCTCTCTGGTTCGCTCTCTGGTTCGCTCTCTGGTTCGCTATCGTCGTCGTTGTTGCCATTATCATCGCCGCTGTCACCACTGTTATCACCCTGTTGTGCGCTATTTTCCCCGCCGTTGTCATTGTTGTCATTGTTGTCAGTACTGCGGTCGCCATCATCATTTGAGTTCTGGTTAGTGGTGCTGCGTTCAGTGCTGCTGTCGTCAGGTTCGCCTGTGTCTGCTGGATCGCTGTCTGTGGTGGTGCCACTGTCTGTGGTGGTGCCACTGTCTGTGGTGGTGCCACTGTCTGTGGTGGTGCCACTGTCTGTGGTGGTGCCACTGTCTGTGGATTCAGGACCTAAACTTCTTAAGCTCTGTCCTCCAGTGGTTCCTGCAGGATCTTCTGTCGCTTCGATGCCTGTGGTGGTGAGACCAGTAAGACTGTTTTGTTCAGTTGGTTGCCCAGTTTCAGTTGATCCAGTTCCGTCACCATTTGGCGGCTGGCCGCCCGATTGTTCTGATGCTGTCGCTGCTGCTGCTGCTGCACTGCCTGCTGCTGCTGCTGCTGCTGCTGAGCCACCTGATGCTGCTGCTGCCGCTGCTGCACTGCCTGCTGCTGCTGCCGCTGCTGCTGAGCCACCTGATGCTGCTGCTGCTGCTGCTGCACTGCCTGCTGCTGCCGCTGCCGCTGCCGAGCCACCTGCTGCTGCTGCCGCTGCTGCTGCACTGCCTGCTGCCGCTGCAGCTGCCGCTGCAGCTGAGCTACTATAGCCCCCACTAGCTGCCGCTGCCGCTGCCGCTGCACTACCACCTGCTGCTGCTGCTGCCGCTGTTGCAGAGCTACTATAGCCTCCGTTGGCAGCAGCTGCTGCTGCCGCTGCTGCTGCGTCACCCGCAGCTGCTGCTGCTGCTGCCGCTGAGCTATCATAGCCTCCATTAGAGGCTGCTGCTGCTGCCGCTGCTGCTTCTCCGGCTGCAGCTGCTGCTGCAGCTACTGCTTGGCTATTATAGCCTCCGTTAGCAGCTGCTGTTGCTGCCGACGCTGCTGCGCCAGCTGCTGCTGCGGCTGCCGCTGCCACTGCAGGGTTACTATAAGCCCCGTTGGCAGCTGCTGCCGCCGCAGCAGCCGCAGCTGAGTCTTCTGGATTGATATGATTCTTATCACTTGCAACTAAACTGCCCAATGGTAAAGCGTACGCCCCTAGCGCGGAAACTGCGACTGCTAGAAGGAGTATGCGTTTGTAGTTCGCTAGAATAGATTTCTTAATGTCGATGTTGTAGTTATCCAATCGTCTATAACTAAATTAGTATATTATATATGCATTTCCAAATTAGGATACTTTTTCTATAATTATCTACCAGCGTAAATTGTTTTTTCTCCAATTACTAGAAGCACCAAGGGATGACAATCTGAAATATAAACCTTGTTGAACAGAATACTATCATTGCCAAGGTCAGAACGGACGAGGGCAGCGTACCGCTAATGCGAAGGCTGGTTGTCAGCGAGGAGGATATATTAGATAAAGGTTGCTGAGCACAAATACTGCCATTGCAGTCAGTACGGCGCATATAGCTATACCACAGAGTGTACCGCTGACAGTTATAGCTATAGCTGATCCCTTGTTGGCGTTTCTATTTTCTCTTTTCTTGTAAGAAAATATATAGTACAGGCCAATAGCTGCCGGGATTTGAAATGGTATCATATAAAGCGTTCTACTCTGGACTATCCAGTCGCCTATGAACAAAGGTATAATTGCTATGCTAAAAAAGATAAGCAGAAACATTGTCGCAGGCTCTTTGTAATCAGATCTTAGTATCCAGTACAATCCAAGCAAAATTATTATTGAATTTCCCATTATACCCCCTAAACCGAAGTTGACTGCAAATGCCAGAGTATCCCAGTGTTGAGCAAATTCTACAGAACCCATACGTACGTCTGATAGTTCCATCCCCCGTAAAACGCCAGAGGATGAATTCGTCGCCAGAGATTTGGAGACATCAATCACTATTGAAATTGCGATTACTATTAGAAGCAAGATAACAGCCTTTCTGGAATACTCTGTTCGCTTGAGCAGAATTTGCAAGATCAAAAATATACCTGCACATAGTGATATTATAGACCAGGTATATACATGGGCAAAAAGTGTGACTATTAGCAAAACTGAGAATATTACTAGAGTGGGTTTTCTTGGCTCTTTCAGGAACTTGAAAAAATAACCTAGGCAAAAATAACCTGTTATCAACGCGATCCAATTTGCAAAAAATCCCGCAAATATTCCTATCAAAATCTGAAATGAGACAGTAGTCAAAAAGGCTGCTATAAAGGGAATAGCATAATTTGATGTTAATTGGCGACTAAGAAAATAAACTGCCAGAACAAGTATCGGAGCAAGCAAAATAGGGGCACGGTCTATCATGTGTGAGATATCCTCTGTATTTGTAACTTTTAGCCCAAGATAGATAAGAAAGAGAGAAAGTGGCCTGTCACCGTTGACACCTTGCTCAGTAATTATTTGCCTCGCAATTTCGCTTGGCCCCTGATCAGAGCTATTAATTATATTATTCAGCCATCGGGTATATTGGTAGCCTGTGTCTACCCCTACAAGCCGATCATCTATGTTTAAGGCAGGCTGATATGGGATCAGGGCTAGGATTGACGATAAAGCCAAAATAGGCAAGAGAATGAGTATTGAGTTTCGTCGTCTTGGGGTAATTTTTCGGACGATTAGGACGTTCTTGTCATGTGTACGTTGACCGTTTACGGTAGGATGCTTAATATTGTATTTGGATTCGGACTTCTGGGCTTCCGAATAGGCTAAATCAGGAACTGCGCTCGGCTTTCGATTAGGAAAGGACCTTAGTTTAGGAAATATCGCCAGTATTTCAGAAACTATTAACTTCAATGGAAAAGAAAAAACTATGATAACCATCAACGCAGCAGCCGCTGGCGACAACATCACGTACACATCATGAAGATAGTTTCTGCTCGAAACATCATTGAAGTCTGAGGAAATTACCGGTTGTAGAGATGATGTGATTGACACAATCGAGATAACAATAAATATCAATGAAAAATATGCCAAAAATAATGATCCGTTTGCAATAATGAATTCTTTTTTTCGGTGTTTAAGCACGACTCTCTGGTAGATAATGAGTGTTAGAATTAGAGGCAATGAGACCAGACTGAAAATTTGTAAAAGTGAAGGTTCCACTACTACAGATGCTAACAGTAGTACGGCATAGATTATACAAGAAATATTCCGTAGCTTTGTTCTTCTCAAGGATGTCCACAACCAGATAAGAAGGCCTACTGATATTATGATATTATCTGCATAATTTCCAAATACGTACTCTCCAAATGGTCTATCATAAACAACTCTGTCTTTTAATACAAAAACAGGTAGCCTTGAGAACGAACTTATTACATAGGCGTAGAAGAATGCCATTAATGCAAGTGTTGCAGATGATATAACTTCCTCTTTGTACGAAGTCTTTCCAAGACCAATGAGTAATTGTTCTACCCTTGACATTGCCAATATTATCGATTTTCTGGACCAGAGGTGATAGTCAAATCCAAGCTAACTAATCCCAATCGAATACGGCTCTAATGCTGCATAATCACACATTTTATAGATTATCTGCAGATACATTACCTCCTGCGGGGGATAGGCAGAATCCTCGTATCATAAGTTCTAGCCCATCATTATATCCCTCGAGATATGGCTTGCCCTCCTCTTCGGGGAGTGGTGGACTACGATAATCATATAGTTCAAAAGAATCTATCATTTTATGAACAAGTGGGTATACCTTATTATAAAGAGATGCATCGGTGTTAAACGTGATATAGTATGCACTCTTGGACACGTTGCTAAGTGTTCCGATTTCAACTGACTTCCTTTGTAAATTATTTGAAAAATCTGTAAAAACAATCTCGTAAGCAGGAAGGTTGGAGATAGTGGAATTGGTAGACGAACCAGTTATGAGTTTGAAATTTGAGGTACTGCTTCTGTAGCTTTTGACTACATTTTTTGCATATTCATCCAAGGATATAGTCGGATCGTCGAGTCTCTCAACCCATAGCTGAACGTTACTTTCCGCATTGGGATCAAAGGACAAAGGTGGCGAAAAACTAACAACTGAGTACTCTTTGCTATCCTGGGCAGATGCCTCGTTTTCACTGTAATTCCAGTTGGACGGATATTTTATAATAATACCATAATAAGGATTGAGATAAGTTTGGGACCTATTAGCATCAACTGGTCCTACCTTATCAATACCAGTAGTGTTGCATACACTCTTTATCATCTTGTTGAATGTATTGAACGTATTTTCAGAATATACGGCGGTATTGTTATCTGACTGACGTTCGGTAGCATTTGAATTTGGTTCAGTCTGTGCCTGAACATACCGATTTGGAATCATAATTGAACCCTCGGAAGTACTCAGTGACGCAAATAAAATAGTCATTACTATTAAAGAGAGAGATACATTGAGTAAAGTTCTTGGCACAAACATAGCCTGTTACATCTGTGCACACGAATAAAAGTTTGGTGGTGGCGGTGGTAAGCATGTAATGCTAATTGATGTGTTAGTAGATTACAAGAGGAATAATTTAGTGCTGCTAATCCCGTGCAAAGCGATTACTGATAGTTGCACACAAATTCCAATTCTAATCCAAAAGGTCTAATATGCACAGTTCTTGAACATGGAATAAGTTGGCAGCAACCGAGCAATTCAGTCACCAAATCGATCAATAATTACTTAGCTCCATAACCTAGCGCAAACCTCCTCGTAACTTAACTGGAGGTCTTACCGCTACCGTTCATGCTATTTTTTTGTGATGCTATCTTGGTTACTATTTTCGCAAAATGAGGGTACATCTTTTCTGCAAGATTGTGAGGCAGAACTGCGTAAATTATGTCGTGGACTTCATTGGTTGTTACTAACAAAAATCTGATGTAGAGCACAAAGGATGTTATGATGACTATGACAGTGGATAGTACGAAATTTATGTTAGCCATCCACACCAATAATCCGAGAGCTATAGGGATTAGCGTCAAAGCTAAATACTTTCGCAGATCAAATCTTATCTGATGCTGCTGAGCATACTTAAAGGACGCAAAGAGTTGTAAGACAGAGCCTATGAAGAAAGACATTGCTGCCCCATTTATCCCAAAATAATGGGAAAGGACAAAGTAAAGAACTATTCTCGGGACATTTCCAATTAGACCAAGATATAATACTGACCTATGATCACCCTTTCCGTAGGCGAAGTAATATATCATCTCCGACACAATTACGAAAGGCAGACTCAAAATGAATATGCTTAGACTGGCCCCCGCTGAGATAAACTCTTTTCCCATTAACCCTAAAAAATCCGATGAGAAGAATAGCAGTGGTGCTGCGAATGGCATGGTAAAAAGAAAGGCAATGCCTGTGTAGTAAATAAGAAATCTTACCTGTTCCTTTTCACTCCGTATTCTGGGGATTAGAGCATGTATCACCTTAGTTACTGCAGTTACAATAAAGAGTGTTACAGCAAAGATACCAACTGAAATATAGAATTTCCCTCCATCTGAAGCTCCTTCAGAAGAAAACACTGCAATTATGCCTAACCAATAACCCGCCACATTCAATACATGTGGAATCCAGCTCGATAATCCAGCGCGAAGCGTCCCTTTTACGTAAAAATAGAAATTTCCCTTGGGCTTTCTAGCATGTCTACCTATAAATTTTATTAAATCAACTCCAAAAAAGAGTGAAGTTATGAATAACAAGGATGAGAAGGAGATCACAATTCCAGTCGTTAGTGAGTTAAACATAATGTAAAAAATCAGAATGATAGGAAATCGCGCAAGGGAGCCTAGAATAAAAGGTAGCACAAGTTTTTTTGACAAAAGAGCTGCAATTATGGCCTCCATAAAAATATATTGAAATGACTGAGCATAGATCATAGCAACTGTTATCCACGAATACTGCTGACCTATTCCTATTGATTCAAGGATTTTGAATTCAGGGATCAAAATAAGAACGGAACTGCCAGTTACGATTAGAGTCATGAATATAACGGTCGAAACGAGGATCTCTTTAAACTCTGGAATATCTCGCGCAGAAATGGCCAAGCCCATAGCACGCTTCATCCCTAAGGACATGTCGAGACCGGCAATAGTTGAAATAATTATCACTAGAGAGGAGATCGAAGATGCTACTCCTACTGGTTCGGCACCACCTAACTTAGCGGCCAGGAACCAGAATATGTAAGTAAGTATAGAAGGAATTATTATGCTAATTGAAGTATACCAGATATTCTTGCTCGTAATGGACTCCACGCTAAGTTAAGGCCTACCTACTTCAACCAACCTACCGCTAACGATAAGAATGTTTTCAAGGAGAGGAAAATGCAGTTAAATTATGATACATAGGAGTTAATACAGCGGAAGCCCTGAATGATTTAACATTGTGCATGTCACATTGAGCTTCTCCTATTTATCATTCTTCTGTTGAATGTGGAGTTATGTTCCGTCCCCATGCTCTCATTCTTCCTAGGCAGTAAACTCTCCGAGTTGGTAAAAATAGCTGCTGCTTTGCGCTAATTCTATCTATAGGAAACAAATGAGCTACGTATGATGTTCTAAAAGTATCTTGTCATTAAATTTAGTGTATATGGCATGTGTTTTTGTATACCAATCGATGGTAATTCTGAGACCACGCTCTAAATCAAACTGCGGTTCCCATCCCAGAAGTTTTTTTGCCCTAGTAGGATCTAAGGCCCTTGAAAGTGCACCTACAGGTTTGGAAGTATCAAATTTAAACTTTGAAGGCTTCCAGTTAAGTATACCGCAAATTACTTTGACAACATCAATTATACTATACTTTCTTCCAGTGCCTAAATTTATAGGCGTACAGTCGGAAATATTTTCAGCCGATTTTATGGTTCCCTCTACAATGTCCTTAACATAAGTAAAATCTCTCTCCTGTTGGCCGTCTCCCCAAATTTCAAATGGGTCCATTTTACACAACGCTTTATAAATTAGAGCAATTATTGCATGAGTTTCGTTTTCACGGGGACCATAGGCTGTCACGAATCTCACGGGACATCCCTTTAATCCGTATTGTTTCATAAACGATATCATCTGCATTTCAGCCATTAATTTTTCCCAACCATATTCTATGTCTGCACTCAAGAAACCGTCTGCGTTAAATGGATTAGAGTCCTCCTCTTTCAATTTGTAATCCGAACCTATCTCTTCTTGCAATCTTGTCGGATAAACGCAAGCCGTGCTCGCGAAGATCACCTTTTCCACATTTGTATCCAAACACGCCTCGAACACATGATGGTCTATAGCAAAATTTGAACAAACGTCTGCGGGATGTGTCGCAATGAATCCCCTTCCTCCATGCACAGCTGCTAAGTGGAATACCTTATTTTGATCTCCAAAGATCTTTTTCAGTTCAGCTCTCGTTATATATTCTAGATCAGCATTTATGAATTTGATTCTATCTAAACAAGCTGAGAGATTTGCCAGCTTACCGCTGGATAAATTATCTACAACTGTAATATGAGATCCAAGCTCCAATAATCTGTCAACCAAATGGCTACCAATGAAGCTGGCGCCGCCAGTAACGAGAACATTTATGTCTTTCCATTTTATATCTGAGGACATAGCAACAATTTCGAAGGTTGCAGTGTCATAAATGTTTTCATATTATCTTCCCTCATGGAACAGCAAACAGGATCAAGAGCGGCGTAAATAGGATTTTAACAAAAGCAGCTTAGTTAAGCAAGTTCGACCGAACGACATTACAAGATCAAGGACTGCTCTTGAAGTAGGTCCAGATGGGGTCTTGTAGCGTACGTTGTATCGTACATCAAATGAATCCAAAACCACTAAAGTACCATTTTCTTGTTACCGCCTGAAAGTATAGTGTCAAACAATAAGTCCGCTTGGATCTGAACAATCATGTACTTTTCCTTATGAACCCGAATAGTATCTTAAAAAAGTCCAACTCGTGCACCGAACAGCACCTTCCAAAAACATACTATAGCGGCAACACTATCCTAGAGCTTATTTAAGATACTTGGTAGTATAATTACTAGATCTCTCCATGTGATCTTAAATATGAGTGACTCGTAAGACCCTCTTCGATTGAAACCTTCGGCTTCCAACCTAACGTGTTGTAGGCAAGAGAATAATCGGCGGCCCTTCCCATATCACCAACAGGTTTGGTTGTATCGTATTCTTTCTTTATATCTTTCCCAGAAATTTCTATAATGATGAGTTGCGATGAACCGGAGAGATTCAGATCAGCTCTTATATACTCCAAATCCGCGTTTATGAAATTGATCCTCTCCAAAATTTAAGAAAGATTTGCTAGTTCACCACTAGATAGATTATCTACGACTGTAATATTAGATCCAAGTTCCAATAATCTATAGACCAAATGGCTACCAATGAAGCTGGCGCCGCCTGTAACAAGAACGTTAAGGTCTTTCCATTTTGTACTTGACGACATAGCGACAGTATCGAACGGGTTGTACTGTCATAAAGGTTCTGATATTATATTCCAATGTTCCTAAAAAAACACCCTAGTCACACACCCATTACGGGATACTTAAAAGTAGTTTCCTGTACCACCAACATTTGACTAGATGTCTTGATGCTCTAAATCTTTCCATGCGATTTTAAATGCGAAGACGCCCACTCATAGGTTTCTCTGAGCCCCTCCTCGATTGAGACTCTTGGCTTCCATCCTAATGTGCTGCTGGCTAGAGAACAATCGGCTGCTCTTCCAATGTCACCCACAGGTTTGGTTGTATCATATTCTTTCTTTATGTCTTTGCCCGAAATTTCTATAACCACGTCTGCTAGCTCGTCAATTGTTGTCTTTTTGTCTGTTCCAATTTGTATTGGACCCTTATTGAGCCCTTTCTGCGCTGCTAAAAGGAGCGCTTCTACAACATCTGAAACATAGACAAATGACCTGTTCTGTTTGCCATTACCCCATATCACGAATCTTTCGGTCGGATATCTAATTGCTTTGCGGATTGTAGCAGGAATTACTTGAGACCTCTCCAAGGAAAGGTCGCTATGAGGACCATATACATTATGTAGACGCAGGATAGCAGAGTTGAGCATTCCAGATTTACTGTACAAGCTGCACTCGTACTCTCCCATAAGTTTGCTCCAGCCGTAAGCAGATTCAGGATTTGCAGGATACATGTCTTCCTCTTTGAAGAGGGGATGACTGAGATCATTTTGTTTCTCGTGGGGATATGCGCACGCTGCTCCAACGTATACTAGTCCTTGCACTTTCTGCCTCATGGCAGACTCGAAGACATTCGAATTAATCAGTGCGTTACTTCTATAGACAAATGGTTGGTTGTCAAACACAAATGTGATTCCAGCTACCACGTCGGCTAAATGAAAAACGAAATCGATGTCCTCCATAGCCTTATCGCTGTTCCGCATTTCACGAAGATCAGAATTAATGAAATCCTTCTCCAAATCAATTACAGGTTTACCATCTTGATCAAGCAGATATTCAACGGATCCACGCCATAAATTATCAACGACTCTAACTTGCGCTCCTTCTTCGGCTAAACGGCCTACGAGAGCAGATCCTATATGCCCGGCCCCTCCAGTTACCAGTACTCGTTTTCCAGCCCAATACAAGCAAAAAGGAAGATAATGAGACAGCTATAAATATGTACATGAACCGTGTACCGTCATAAATCAAGAAGTTTCTAAAACCAGTTAGTTAAATGCTACCTCATCCTAGTCGGGTATTTTCTTGAAGTTAGACCTGTAAGTCACTTTACACAGATGCAATTCTCAAGCTGGTTACTAGATTATAGACTAGGAGAACCTCAGACAGTATCAATCAACCATACTATTGTAGAACTAGCATACTAGAACATCTTATTGTGGAACTAAATTAATATCAAACCATGGATGGAGTATTAAGGAGATTGCGGAAGTGTTCAATGCTCCAATATCATTTGTTGAAAACCACATAACTAAAGACATAATGAAATGAAAGTGAGTTTCTAGGGACTGGAGATTTGGAACTACCAGGAAAAGGAGCAGTCTTTTCGATACTCAAAGATAGATAGGTAGGCAGCAACTAATCAATTGAAAGCCACAGAATTAGGTTCCTCATTATTTCCAAATAGAGAGGTTGTACATGCCTTTGAAGCAGTAGGCCAAGAATATGAAAAAAACAGTATGGGAGAGTTTACGAATGGTTTTATGCTTTAGTAACAGCCGACCCAGTAAAGCATCAAGAAATAAGAAAGGAAGTACCACAGGTTTACAGAATCAAAGATTCTAAGGGAGAATGCAGTGGCTGGTGCTGAATGATAGTTATCAATAGCAGGATTTAGGTTTTTTAGCTTGTAGTACTTAGCAATATTAGAATGCATATAGTTGAACTACAACGCAAATTAAGCGAGGACCAAGGGACCTACAACGAAAGGCCTTATACCGCCACTTCAATCCGTTTTCAGCCTACCAAACCAGTACTTTGGACGAATGCATCATGGAAGTGCCTGCCGGAGCGTGCACATTATTATTCCTTTATGTTGTCAATTCTGGAATGAATCATTCATCAATCGGCCCCTTTCAAGTTACAAGATAAGCATTACCTTGTCAAAGAATTACGCTGCCGCCAGAATATTTTCATACCATTGGAAGCGAATGTCTATATGTCACCAAAGCGATCTTGCGGCATACAGAAATAGGTGTTGATAAAAATAGATAGATGTTATGTAGGCCTTCTACTTTATTTTACATGTTTCGTTCTAATATTCTTTCTACTATATACGGGTACTTCGGCCCTTGCAGTCCAGTCTCAGTACGAGGACAAATTTAATCTCTTCTACAGCGATATTTGTCCTCAATCTGACATTAGCTACGATGCTACCCAAGGCTGTACTCTCGTAAAGAGAGGATTGTTCTTTCCATCAGATATAGTCATGGGTCGTGACAATAACACGTATGTATTAAACCCCCAGGATACAAGTGTGTACCAATTCTCAAGCAATGGTACGTTTTTGTCAAGATGGGGAGGGCCAGGTTCAGGTGATGGTGAGTTTAGATATCCTTCTGGGATAACCACGGATGGTCTCGGCTATGTATATGTATCCGATTATGCAAATAATGAAATACAGAAATTTACCAGTAATGGTACATTTGTCACTAAATGGGGTTCCCATGGTCTTGCTAATGGAAAGTTTTCTAACTTGATGGATGTCGCAGCAGATGTGTCAGGCAATGTTTTTACAGTCGAGATGGGAGAAGCAGCCGGGTCAAGCCGAATACAGAAATTTACCAGTAATGGTACATTTGTCACAAAATGGGGTTCAATGTGTTGGTTCAACGATATCTTTTATGGTAAGAATGGCTGCATTGACCCTGATGGAGAAGGACCTTTATCATTGGGGGATGGTCAGTTTAATATGGCAAAAGGTATTGCAGTTGATCCTTCGGGATTCGTATATGTTGTAGATCAGAGAAATAGTCGCATACAGAAGTTTACTAATAACGGTACATTTGTAACAAAATGGGGCACTGAATGTCAGCGTCTTCAGTTCCTATTTTTTATTCCTGGATCAAAATCATGTCCCTCGGCAGAAAACAATGAATTTATGTTCCCTAATGGTGGTATCGCAGTAGACCCCAATGGATTTGTTTATGTACTAGACCAAAATAATAATCGTATTCAGAAATTTAATTCAAATGGAACATTTGTGAATAAATGGGATCTCTCAGGTGGAGTGGGCCATGTTCCAGTCACGGGCATCCCAATAGAAAAATCTGGCGTGGCGGTGGGATCCGGCGGAGCCATCTATACAACATTCGGAAATGATAGAATCCAAATTTTTCCGCAGTACAAGTAAATCAAGGATTTAAGATCGGCTGTTATTTAAAACAACTTTATAAACTGCGCCGCTATCTGGTTCTGGCCCATCCTTCATCAATTTCAAAAACGGCATATGGTTAAAGATATTTTTGTATGTAATACGATTGATAGTTTTAAGGTAGAACTGGTTATCTCCTCCAACAGACAATGGATTATAATCTAGAGGGTCATCGACCAAAAGTATGTAACTTACATTATATTTCCTTATAAAGTCCGCTATAAATTCTGGTCTATTCCATGCAATTTGATTGTCTCTTGCTTTTGCTAATTCATCAATACTGGATGGCCAATGACTAGCTGTGACATTCTTTGCGGAAAATGACTCCAGAAATTGGCTATTCCATGAATAATCATTCATAATCAAGCTAGAGGAATCTGTATTTTGACTAACCCAAGACAGTAACTCATAGTCATTTCTAAATGAAATGTTGGGGTTACCCCAGTACTTTGCATTTTCAAATGACATATTGTATATAATAGCAGACAGAAAGAATGCCGAAATCACTACTACAGCAAATATTGGTTTGGACAAATCCAATAATACTTTTCTGATTCTCGCTTTGGAATCAGATGTAATTTTTCTTTGAACTAAGCGCTCTAAATAAATCCATCTATCATTAACATAGACTGATAATGCTATCCAAGAGAATAAAACTAGAATAGGAAATAGCCGTGATGGATAAAAAATCCAAAAAAGATCAGATGTTGATCCTTCACGGATAGATAAGAGTTCTATACCAGTATACAGTAAATAGAATATACTTAGTGCAACACGTTTCTTTTTCAATAATGAATCAATTGCTAGTATAATAGTAACAAGAACTATACATATAGTTGGGATATCGGCTGCAAATCTTTCAAATGGGAATTGATACCATTCCGAGAAAAGGGCAAGTCTCTCACCTAGTTCGATAAGTCTACTAATTTCTGATGACGATGGTACGAAAATATTGGGAATTTGAAGAGTGAATGGAATTATGAGCACAATTAATGAAACTATAATAATTGTGAACTTCAATTTATGATTTGACTTTACTGTGTCTAAAATAGTTCGGTAAAATGACGTAGAATGCAAATCATTGTTTCTACTAGTATAACTAACTTCATGACTTTTGCGTATAAAAAATCCGCGAATGAATTGTAAAAGATGTTTGGTTCCCCGCACAATAGATTTTATTTCCATTATTATCAAATATATGAGAGGAATAATGATGAACGGAGGGTATACTACTAAAAGTCCTATTAACGATATTGCTATGATCGAGTATAATTTTTTGGATTGCAATGAATCTTTGAAAACAGAAACATAGGTCAAAAACAGTACCAAACCTAAATCACCAAAAAGAGCTGCATGAGCACCAAGATAATACAGGCCTATCAATGAGTATTCTAAATTTAGAGCGGGATAAAAATAGAACACTGCGGTTGAAGCCAGTACGGAAAACGCTAGTGATTTAGTTAATACGTAAACTAAGGAATAGGTCAATAGTACAAATAGAATTAATAAAGTTGTAGCAAAAACAAGAAGCGATTCACCAGGGAATATTCCTACTAACATGGACAGGTTGCCCGACATAAGATGCAATCCAAATGGTTCTAACCAGCTTTGGGTGGGAGCAAAAGGGGCGAGAGTAGTTTGAAGTTTATGGTTGTGCACTAATATACTTGTAAGATATCCATGCAGGAGGGCATCATGTCCACGGGGCCATTCCATAAAGCCGGCTAGTAACGAAAAACCAGAAATGGTGACGATGAATATTGATAAGGTAACAATATGAACAGCTCTGATTTTTCTGAATGACTGTTTTAGTGTAACCTTCAAGCACGTAAGTGAGAAGTAATTCTTGTAGATACGAAATATTACAATATAAAAAATAATTGAGGTCGATACAAGTACTAAATCACCCACATAGAAGATTCCTATTATTGATAGTATGATCAATTCGACAAAGAGACCGGTGCAAATAAAGATGGGCAGGCTTATCAGAAATGGGTATGCTTTCATTCTATTACGTAGAATGATAAAGCCAGCAGGAAAATAAATTAGAAATTGCAATATTATGTATATGAAAACATCTGGCGTAGTGATCATAGATTGCCACTATTTATTGTTCTATAAAATAATTGTAATATGTAGGATTAATCAAAGGTATCGTGCAAAGTATCATCGGATAGTCCTATTACTTTTGACGCTTTATATATCTTCGGCGTCCTCGAGAAGAAAGCATGAAAAAGGGTACTGACTGATAGAATTCATATTCACATGTTACGAGTCTATCAGAAATTATATAATTAAAATGGAACGGTACTATGAGTCGAAACATTTCAAAAATGAATACGTGTAGTGCTCAACAGGTTTATAGAAGCCAGAGAAAACCTCTTAAAATGGATTAGCTCCTGCACTGTGTTGCTATTATTTTCATAAATCGCTCGCCAATTTTCTTTAAAGTCAAGTTTTCCTGTATGAAATTGTATCCGTTCATCCCTAGCTCATTCGCCAAATCCTTATCAACTGCTAATTTCATTATGAGATCTGCTATCTCATGTGCATCTTTGCTTTTGCTGACCAACCCGCTTCGCGTCCTAAGCACAAAGTGAGAGGCTTCACCATTGGATATGCATATTATAGGTTTTCCTAGGGCTTGATATTCTAAAAGTTTAGTGGGAAGGCCCTTATCAAAACCAACTACAAAACTCATTGGAAGAACAAAAATGTCCGCTTGGTTTAAAAAATCTAGAAGTTCTTTGGGAGATAACCATTTGGTTCTTAGTTCTATGTTATTTGCTCCCATTTGGCCTATCATTTGATTAATTCGCTCTTCATCATGAGCCAAGGTCCCCGATCCTCTGATAATAAATTTAACTGGCTGCTTTTCAAGAATTTTCGCGGCCCGGATCACAGGTTCAAAATCGTACCCTATCCCCAGCGCACCTGAATAGACAATTACGGTATTTGTCCGACTAAACTCTCTCCTATTTGCATATACCGATTTTATTGCTGTTTCACAATCTTCCGGTTCTCCTGACTGAACCAATTTTGTATGTTCCTCGTCATCTTTTCCTTTTTTCTCAGTTGTAGTACGATAAAACTTGGCTGTATCGACGCCATGCTCTATTACAAAGATCTTGTGCAGTGGAACATGATATTTGTCAGTTAAAGTCGGTACGTAGCTTGAGCTCACAGGAGTTATTGCAACCGGGACATCATAAGAAATCTTAGTAATCCAGTCCAAGATCTTCCTTAATATTCTAGACTTAATAATTCCAAGGTCATACCAAACCTCGGGCCAGAGGTCATCAGCATTACGAATTATTTTCCTCCTATAAATAAGCTTGAACATAAGCGCCGGAAAAAAAGCAAACAAATTGGGATTCATAGCTACAATCACATCCATCTTCCCAGTCCGGAACAATCCCATCAGCGAAGAAACAATGAATGAACCATGAACAATTAGTCTATTTATATAAGTATAATGAGAGATCGAAGGGACCCATGTTCGTAATACTCTAATTCCATCGTGATCTTCTACGGAGAATATCCGTCTTCCATATTCTTTAGGTATCCTTCCATGCGGATAATGAGGAAACGCAGCTATCACCGTGACCCTGCAACCTTGTTCGACCAAACTCCTCGCTGCATTATACGCCCTAGTGCTATGTCCCAAGTAATCTGGAGGAAAATACTGAGCAATCATCACTACGTAAGGCTTAAAATCAATGTCAGTCAAGGTTTATGGACGGGGGATTTTGCATTTCCTTTTTCAAACCTGTAAAAGCTAGTTCTAAAGAGCCCTAAGGTCAGTACAGGGATATTATAATGGCATAGCAAAGCTAGAATTGAATGACAAATAGACAAGGTGACAGGTGCCTTAACATTATGCCGCAACTGAATTGAGTCGAGATTAGATGCTAAGCATTTACGTATAAGTGTATCTCAGATTTAATACGTGGTAGGTGGAGCACTCCGGAAATAGACACTAATTGGAGAAATTGTAGCAAGAGAGATAATGATACAACACCACAGAAGGAATGCTTGTTTGTTAATAGGCCTGCTGTTGATTACAATATGCTGAATCAGCATTTTCCTCTCGGCATATATAGAGAGTCAATAAATCCTTTCTAGACGAAAAAAGTTATCTATGGCAAGTCCACTATCCCAACTTAACAATGGAGGAAGAACAATTTGCACACGAAGAAAAGAGTTTACCGGCCAATACCAGTCTAAAAGCACAAATCATAATACCGACACTCAATGAAGGGCAGACAATTGGAAATTTGATACATGACATTCGCAATCATATTCTTCCGTTAAACACTTCAATCTTGGTAATAGATGGGGGATCCACTGATAATACATTGGACATTTGTAAAAAAGAAAATGTGAAATTCATCACCCAGAAAGGAAAAGGCAAGGGGAATGCTATGAGACAAGCTGTTGATTATACGGAGGCAGATATCGTTGTTTTTATTGACGCAGACGGTACGTACGAAGTGTCGGACCTGGGCGCTTTAATTGATCCATTAATTAACAACAAAGCAGACATGGTCGTAGGTTCAAGACTCAAAGGTAAAATGGAAAGAGGCTCCATATCACTTCTTAATATGGTGGGTAATAAGATTTTCAATAGCACTATTAATTTTGCAATGGGCTCTCATGTCACGGATTCTCTATCTGGATACAGGGCTATGTTCTCAAATGTTTTCAAGGATCTTGTCCTCTTTAGTAACAATTTTGAAATTGAAGTAGAAATGACAGTGGAGGCTCTGGCCAAAAATTACAGAGTAGTAGAGACTCCCATCAGTTACACGGTCAGAAAAGGAACAAGATCAAAGCTGAGTCCAATAGATGATGGTTCTAAAATTGCGCACAGTTTGCTTTTTATTTTAATGAATGTAAATCCTTTAAAATTTTTTGCGGTGATTAGCCTGTGTTTTTTCATAGCAGGAATATATCCAGCATATTTCGTCTTGAATGAGAAAATAACTACCGGCGAGATCACATCGCTTCCATCAGCAATTTTTTCGTCACTTCTTTTTATGACTGGAACCATTGCACTTGTTGTTGGTCTTTTGTCTGAATTGGTTGTGAGATCAAGAAGAAGGGTAGAGTATCTTGTAAACAGATACCGAATTTAGCATATCTGCTTTATGCAACCCGTTTGGGTAGGATATTGTTAGAACCTGGCTCTCATGTTAATATACCGGTTTACATTTCGGTCTATTATGATTAAAATTAGAAGAAA
>JAATVS010000321.1 GCA_014523695.1 Nitrososphaerales archaeon TH5895 | reverse complement strand
TCTAGCGCAATACCTACATTTCAAAACAATATTCTGTTTATCGATGATGTCAATAGAAGGTTTAATATAGTCATCGCTGTTGGTAACACATTTAAGATTCGGACACCGAAATATGCCAATGATGGCGTCAGGGAGCTGTATTCTTCTCTTTTCAACAACTTTGTAATCACTTATGATGTTAATTGTGGCTGTTGGAGCAATAAGAGCGAGCTTGTCGGTTTCATCCTTCTTAAGGAATCTATCTTCAACTTTAATGATGTCTTTCTTGGCATGTTTGCTGCTTGGCACATTCAATGCAACTGTAATTACGTTACCTTCCGTCCCGGTGATATTTAGTATCCGCAGGACAGTTAGTGCTTTGCCGGATTCGATATGATCTATGACCGTCCCTTCTTTGATTCTCCTAACGAGAAGTTGACTGGAATCGGACATTATGATTTCAGATACTTAATAAGAATAAAAAGTATATGTGTGCGGATATTGCAATGACTCTTGTAGTGAGCCTTTCCCGGATCCTTTTCCTGAATGCCGCGAATCATTTCTTGAAGGCAGTAAATGTGTCTTCCGTAGATATTTTTAGAATAAGCCTCGTTCTTACGAAAAAAATCGTAATTTGAAAGTTTTAGATAAATCTAGAGCCCTAGCTGGGACTTGGGAATATGACTAGTAATTTAAAAAGTTGAATCCAACTTTCACCGTGACCAAATCGCTATTCTGTACTCCTTCGATATCTAGCTAGTTTACTTCAGTAGATTTCGCAATATTGTGGCTCAATTCACCGGCATCAAATGGTTGGTCTCGTCGAAATAAAGTATTAGTTGGTAACCTATTACCCAGTCTATATACCCATTCCTTCCCTTTCTTTATCCTACTGAGTTTTCCTTTCTCTGAATATCTCGAAAGATATGTGGAGATGATGCTCAATTGTATGGGCTCAACATATTCTGCTTCGAACATTTCTTGAATATCTGACGAAGTGAAAGCATTTGAACTAAATTTATTTGCCACGACGCTCCAAATTTTGTCTCCTACCGAAATCGGACGATTTTCATCCATCCTGCCATTTGAACTGTAATAAGGATCAGCTTCTCCATGACTGCTTCCGTCGTAATTCTTTGTCTTCCCATCCATCATACTCATGAATTCATATAGTTTGAGCATCTTTGTTTTTGAAATACTTCCCTCTAACGAAAGGTTGTACTTGCCTCCTTCCTCATCTTCCATTTCGATCTTTATCTTTTTCTTTCCTAGGTTCAATTTCGGGAATAGACTACAAGTTCATGATTCGAATCAAATACTTAAGGCAGGAAGTCATGGTATTAGTGACTAAAAGATTAGCTTTAGTTAGCTAATGCAATTAACAATCAATAATTTAGCACATCTCGAGTTGAGGCAGTAAGAGTACCATATATAAGCTAACCGTACTTTATTTTTCAGATGCATCGTAATGGTTCGCAGTAAAAATTTGTCCGCAGCAGCTATAATAATTTCTACATTTGCAAATGAAAAGTCACTACGCGATATTGCCTACGAATTGATTGTGAATGCAAAATTATGTGCCTGTGTAAACTACACCAAAGTACGATCTTTGTATTGGTGGGAGAATAAGCTGAATGAAGAGGAAGAGTTCATTGCATTTTTCAAGACAACCAAAAAAAGAGCAAAGGAACTAATGAATATGATAGAAAAACAGCACCCGTATGATGTTCCGGAACTCCTAGAAATATCGATAGACAAAACATCTAAAGCTTATCTAGACTGGTTAATTGGTTCTACATCAATTACTTTTCGCAATAAGCGAAGACAACAATTGACACAATGAGAATTCGCAGATGATGAGCGACTTCCGCTATTCTCGCTCTCATTTTCAAGTTGTTCTAGGCGCTAATCCCAGTGCGTGATATCACAAACTGTTTTCAGGTACTAATCTGATATCTCAAGACCGAGACTATTCCTCCTAGTGAGGAGACTCTCATCCCTATATCCGTGGAAGAGTCTATCGCAAATGCTGAAGCACCTTGGCTTTCGACAGTATTTAACAACTTGACCAACTCGTCTTCTTCCACGGTTCCAAATATCGAGCTGGAGAATACCACCGATTCTACTGCACGCATCGATGCAGCTTTTTCTACATCTGGGAAGCCCATAGCGAATCGATTCTCTCCTCTACTTACAAAGATCATGATATCGTCTAACATTGATAATACTTTCGAGATTTTGCTGTTTTCCATGACCTCTTTCATTCTCGGTGAACGAACGAACACCAATACCCCGTCTTCACCTGCCACATCTATTCCTTCTATGACAGAAGCCAAATTTGCCAGATTCTTGTCCTTTCGTATAAGAAAATTAAACAATCGTCTTTTCGTTTCCCCTGGTCCAAAAATGATCACTTTATCGCTTGTTTGTTCAATATCTTCTAGGCTGAATTGCGACTTTATGACTTTGGCTATTTCATCAAAGAACTGCTCAGGTTCGCCTGTTCTAGAAGCCTGAACTCGGTATCTTTTTCCACTTTGACCTGAATAAATATTTGGGATTATATCCAAATGGGTTCCGCTCAATTTGGCCACAGCACATTCTTGAAGATCCACAGCAACAAGAAAATAGACAGACGTATCTGAAAACCTATTCACAATATTTTTTTCGTACGGTAGCCAATTCCTTTTCTTTTCAATTGTAATGTTATCTCCTACTCCAATTGTCAAAGAATGATGAGAACCTCGAGGTACAAGCTCGCTGCTTGCGCTAGAAATTATCCCTTTTATTCGGAGTCTATCAACCATCTTGTCGAATCCCAAACTTTCAACTCTGAGCCATATTTTGACACTAATTCGTTCACCTCGATCTGGGCGAGAATATTCGTTCTCTTGTTTAATCACTCGGGTAGTGCTTGCAACGACTAGGTCATCACGTGACAGTATTCTTCTTATGCTGAATAGGTCATCAGCGTCTTGAGGAATTAGAAAGTACGCCTTACCCTCCGAGCCCTTTACTTCCTTGACGATCATACCTCAGTCTTTTCAAACAAAGAGGGTTGATATTCTACTATTGTAGAGTGTTCACTGACTATTAGAGGCTTGAGGATGAGCAGAAGAGGAAGAGGAGGGAGACTGAGATGAAGAAGTCGACGATGCTGAATGGGGAGTAGTTGGTGCCGCAGCGGCAGATTGTAACGACTGGTCGGTATCTTGAGAGGTTTTTCGTGAATGAGATGCCTTTAGGTAGTTGTCTACCCACTCTTGAGTTAGCACTCCGGACTCGACCATATTTACAAGGGCGTTTGACGAAGCATCTCCTTGCACTTTACCTATTTTCTTTCTAGTCTGTCTCCACTTTAATCTGGTATTGCCACTCTTTGATGAGTAGATAATACCAAGAATTTCTTTAGCATTCACGAATGTCATTTCTCTAATTCGTTTCAATGTTACCTTATCTGCAGCTTCAATGTAGATTGCTCCAGGTCCTTCCTCTCTCTCTGGAAATACCTCAAAGTCCTTTAGGTAGCTTTCTGGTATAAACGATCTACATGTACTAACAATTATAAACTTTCGAAAACTCTCAAGAGAGGAAGTAGTTTCTATAATAACCAATTCATATTACAAGATCGGTTCAGCTCCTTATCAAGTTTATGAAGAAGCCTTTAGGAATTGATCACTACATGCTTATTTATGATTTATTAATGACAAACTCCAAACTCAAGATCCTCGTCACAGCCGATATCTGTAGGTTTTTCTCTTCATCGTTTGTCAGCAAAGAATTGAATTAGACATAATTTAAATGTCATCCAGTGCATGTATACCACATCTTCTAGGCGCCTGGTTTTTTTCTGCCTTCAAGAATTTGGACCAAGGTTCATGTAATTATTAGTAATAATTTGCGACTTGATAAAACTATCTACTTTACGACAAAACACGGCTACAATTAAACGTGTGTACAAAAAAGGTGTGCGAAGCGCTAGGCGCCAGCCATTCCGTTTCTTAATTCTACTCCCTTATGATCGTCGTCTGCTGAAAGCTCAGCTGCGGCCTTGTGCATCTCTGACATTGCGCAACCCATCTGTGCTTCTGATTTGCCTTTCCTCATTGTTCCACGATAAAGACCGGCTTCCAGGGTCTGTCCATGTGCTTTTTCCCAATCTTCGACCGGAATGCTGTATTTCTTCTGTATCCTATCCCGGTACCACTCAGGTATCACGTTAAATGCACAGAAAGGTATTATCCTAAGATCCGGTGTCAGATAGTGTATATCGCACCTCTGCAGACGTTCCAAGTCTTCATTATATTTGTCCTGAAAATGCATCATTCCAAGGAAAAGGGATCTGCCATGCCACGAACCTACCGAGTCGAAGTTGCGTTTCAGTAATATACTGGAGAACATTTTGGCCAAGTCCAGTCCTCTTGGTTGTTTGCTCTTGTCAACAAATTGTCCTATCTTTCTCAAAACTTCAAGCATTTTCCAGTACCTATTCGAGCCAGACTTAATTTCATCAACTTTCTCTTCAAAGTATTCTAACAAACCTTTAATGTCAACGAAAGATGTTAGAGGCACTAGCTTTCTGGTTTCACTGTCTTCAAAGACATATGTTCCTGCACCGCAGGCAAAATGAATTGACAATTCGTATTTTGGTTTCTTTGAAAATGCCTCAATGACGTTAGTCATGGGCATGCAAGATGGAACTGGGAACCAACCATCTGATGGAATTTCACCATTAGTCTGCTCTTCTATCCTCTCGATACAATCTGGAATCGTAATTCTGTATTTCTCCCGTTCTTTCTTTGACATTCTACCAGTTAATGAAACTGGCTGGAAGTTAACTGCGTGAACCACATCCATATTCTTCTGGGCAAATCTGATAATGCCCCCGAGTTCATGGTCATTTATTGACTTTATCACAGTAGGAACAAAAACAACAGTCGTTCCGCATTTTCTTGCAGATTCCAGTGTATACGGCACTTCCCAGTGATTCTTGGGATTAGTCCTCGGCGTCACTCCGTCAAAAGAGAGATACAAATTACTCACACCTGCACTTCTAACCTGGCGCATTGTCTCAGGAGACAATGCCAACTTTATGCCGTTCGTATTAAGTTGGACATGATCCACCCCTTCTTCCTTAATGATCTTAATTATATCGGTAAGATCGTCGCGGAGCATTGGTTCTCCACCTGTCAGCTGTATCGAATTGCCGGCTATAGGCCGTTCAGCCTTTAGAGTTTTCATCATGGCTCTCACTTGTTCATGAGAAGGTTCGTAGAGGTACGCTCCTTCCAACCCCTTCTTGACATAAAAGAAACAGTACCAGCAAGTAAGGTCACATCTGTTGGTGACAATCATGTTAGCAAGTCCTGAATGAGACAAATGGTTGGTACAAAGTCCACAATTGTTAGGACAAGCACACTTATCGACCATTACATTTGGAGCATGGGCGCCTTTACCGTCCATCCAATAGGTGCTAAACTTTTGGTACATTTTATAAGAGCCAAAATACAGCTCCTCGCATTCTCCATGTGTTGGGCAAGTTTTGGTCATGTAAACCTTGCCTTCTCTTTCAAAAACCTCTGCGTCCAATATCATATTGCAATCCGGACAAATGCTCTGCGTATACCTTATTGTTTTCTTATCAGCAATATTCTTACTAGAAAGATTTGCTATTTGAATTAATTCCATCTCTATCTAACCTTTTTCCTAACGTCAACGGGCAATGAGCTCTGGATTATATATAAACATAACCTTACGATTCATAAGGTGATTAGGATATTTTGATTTCTTTGTCCACTTAGAAGTCCGTTCATATTCATCGATCTCCTGAGATCTACGGTCATTACAAGCCGTAGACTATTAGAAATTCTTGGAGGAATGAATATATTAGAATTATGGTATCCCTTTCAAGGTTTTAATGATTATTAGTGACAAGTCAAGGAAAGCAATGGAAAACCTTGGCTTGACAGGCTACGAAATCAAAGTTTACCTTTCTATCTTGGAGGGAGGGCCAGGCATTGCATCTGAAATCAGCAAACTGTCAGGGGTTCCATATTCAAAAATATACGAGGTTATTAACACGCTGGAAGTTAAAGGCTGGCTGGAATCAAACAGTTCCAGACCACAGAAATTTTTTCCCAAATCTCCACAAAGCGCCCTAGCAGCGATGAGAATTCGGATGGAGAATGAGATTAAGGATAGCGAAAATTTAATCATGAGTGAATTGTTACCTATATACCAAAAAAGAGGGATAAAGGAACGGCCAGAAATATGGGTCGTTAGAGGAATACACAACATAGTTGGGAAAGTGAGCGAGATAATCCTTGACTGTCAGGCAGAATTACTAATAGCCCTCCCGGAGGTCGCCGAGAATATCGCAAAACCAGCGCAACCAATGTTACGGGCTCTATATGAGAAGGGTGTTAGCATTTCTGTACTTGCTTCTGGAAGGACGAGCTCTGACACGGTTCGCGCAATATCAAGAATAGCTCAGGTCAGAGTTAAAGATCACATGTTCGGCGGTGGAGTTATTGGCGATAGTAGACAGGTGATGCTTCTACTTGGAGAAGGCAGTAACGTGGACAGTAATGGTTTCGAACCCATTGCAATTTGGGCCGAGCATTCGGGATTAGCTGGTCTTGCAAAGGATTATTTTGAATATTTATGGGCTGATGCCGAAAACAAGATAACCTAATAGCCTACAGCCCGTATCAGTTATACGGAGCATAGAGCGGCGCGATACAGACGTGCGTGGGTCTGAGGTATCTGAATGGTTATACATATTTCTTTACCGAAAAAGGACTTATTCCCAACCTTCTTGCATTTGCAAGAGAAGATCTTGAATTGAGGAGTAGTACTAAACTTTGTTGATCCCAGTCAACAAGATTTAAAATTTACACAAGATTTAAGTTGACCAATCTAGCGTTTTACGATAATGTCTACCATGAAATACATTCAGATCGAACCGCTAGAAGACGTTTGTTTATTACGTATTAATAGACCTGAGGCGTTAAACGCTATGAACACGGATGTAATAGCCGAATTATCCAGATCTATTGATATCGCGGGATTTGATGATTCAATCAAGGTTGTCATTATCACAGGCTCCGGCGAGAAATCGTTCTGCGCTGGCGCTGATATAGCTTATATGGTAAATATCGATCCAATGGCGGCTGAGAAATATGCTGCTTCTGCACAAGGCGTTCTCAATAAGATTGAAAGGCTCGATAAGCCCGTCATAGCGGCTGTCAATGGATTTGCTTTGGGGGGAGGATGCGAACTTTCGATGGTCTGCGATATGAGAATAGCATCAAGCAACGCAAAGATGGGCCAGCCAGAGGCTACCATTGGCATTCCACCAGGTTGGGGAGGTACTCAACGTCTAGTAAGATTAGTGGGACCAGCAAAAGCTAAAGAACTAATCTTTACTGGAAAGATGATTTCTGCACAAGAGGCATATGAAATTGGCCTAGTTAATAAAGTAGTAAGCTTAGGTAATGAAGACCAATTGCCTCCAGAAGTAGATGATAAATCAGATCCCAAGAAAGAAAAGGAACGTTCAGCTGAAATCGCAAGGATTCTCAATAGAAAACTGATAAATGAGTCCATAACCCTTGCCAAGGAAATTACAAAGAACGGGTTTACAGCTGTTAAGATAAGCAAGACGTTAATCAACAAGGCACTGGATACAGATTTAGACACAGGATTACGCCTAGAGATCTATGGATGGGCATTGTGTTTTGCTCACGAAGATAGACAGAAGATGATGTCTGCGTTTTTGAACAAGAGCAAGAAATCATAAGTGCCGTTAACAAGCTTAATCTACATTTTTGTCCAGAGTCTCTGAAGCAAGTTGATTTGTAAGCAGTGAATTCTATTTTTTACTTACAATCCTTGCTCCCTTACTAGGTGAGCACTTTATCGTTGTGCATGTCAATTCACACTGTCCAAATCCAGTTCTCATCGAATTTGCTATGGCCTCCAACCGATCCTCACCTGAAACAATAGCGACCATTGACGGACCTGCCCCACTGATGGTAACCGCGAACGCACCTGCATCCAATGCACTAGCTCGAACATTATCGAAACAAGGGATCAAGTGCTTACGAGCTGGCTCTACGATGATATCTTCTACGCCTCTTGCTATCATATTGACATCTTTCAAAAGAAAACCCGCTACTACGGTGGCAGCATTTGAAAGGTTATGAACGACATGCCCTAGTGAGACATTTTCTGGCAAAACCTTCCGGGCAAGTTCGGTTTTTTTTGCAGGGACTTTCAAACTCGGGATCGCAAAAACAAGACGTAAATCATTTGGAGGCTCAATATGGATGAATTCAGGAACTGTCGGAAACGGGCGGACCAACACGAAACCTCCCAATATTGATGCAGCTACATTGTCGTAATGCAATGACCCTGCACTGGCCTTTTCTCCTTCTGCCGCAAATCGAACTAGATCAGCTTTAGAAAGGTGGAGGTCGAGAAGAGCATCGAATGCCACAACAGCTGCGGCCGCAGAAGCCGCACTACTACCCATCCCAAAACCAGGTGGAATGTTCTTCTTTACTATAACTGAGAATGAACCCTTAATATCAAAATCTTTGATGATCTTCTGTATGGCTAATCCAGCTGAATTCTTACTTGCTTCCAGCGGAATCGATTCGTGATATTGTCCGGTCATTTCAATACGAACTGGAAAAGAGGCTTCATCAGTCTCTATACGTTCTTGCGAACTGATGTTACTATGATTAGGATTAGTAGTAGTGGACCTTTCTATTGTTACAAGATCGTCGAAAGCGTCGACGGCAAGACCAAATATGTCAAATCCGGGGCCAAGGTTGGCAGTAGATGAAGGCGCTGCTGCGGTAACAGAACGTGATGTCAAATGATGCTTAACCATATTTACCATACTATTCGTGATAAATTTTTTCCTTTGTTTAATATAGTCATTCTTATTATTCTTTATTATATCATACTAACAGTTCAACAGATGCTGACCAAAAATGTTCCAACTTAATCCCTCTTGTCTTCCCCTTGACTGACGATTCTTGATATCGCACCAATTAGATTGATCATGCCGCTCATCGTAAGACCTGACACCGCTATTAAATCTTGCAAGAAATCACCCATACTTAGTGCCCTTAATACTTCCTTGCTTAATAGGGA
>JAATVS010000320.1 GCA_014523695.1 Nitrososphaerales archaeon TH5895 | reverse complement strand
ATAGAGCTGCGTCTTTCCTTTTATGACTTTACTAATTTCTGATTTTGCGGTATTACTTTATGGAGTGTTGTATTAGTAATCCTTTGACTCCAGCTTTCATATTTCAAACACCTATTGAATGGGTTCTCTGAACAGAAAATATTCTTTCACTTCTCCAGCACTTTTAACGTTGTATTTAGCATTTCCGCCCAGATGCGATGGACAAAAGCTTCTTGTAAATCCCTTTTCTTTGCACACTCTTCAGCTGCGACAAGTTCTCGATTAAAATGCAAAGCTAGAGCGACCTTGGCACTTGCCTTGTGTTCCTTAATCTGTTGATCCAAGTTTTGGCCCATAGTCTCATCTAGGCTGTGTAATCTCTTATCTCTCTCTTCTGGGTTTAGCGACATCTTGCGATAACGCCGATTCGCGTGTTCTGCATATTTGAAGCTAGCTATTATTCTTGCTAATTGAATCTAGAGTGTAAACCATTTGCGAAAAATCTTCATACTGATACAGTACGCGCTTCTCGTGGCTATCCCTTCACCTTCCCCTCACCTGTCTTAACCGGTTGCCTATACTAATAAATTAAATATTAAACATATATTGTATAAATAATAATGAGATGAATAACGCCCACGCTCACGGTACTTCCATAAATAAAAACAGACTTGAAATTCTTTTATCTGAATGTAGAGTTTCGTATGAATTTTACAAAAGAAAAATAGTTAAAGATTCTCACACGATGTATCAAAGTAAATACAAAATAACTGATAAGCATCAGAATATTCTTGAAATACTAGACAGTGAAGAAGATCTAGTTATTGTTAGTATGAGAGGAAGTAACTTCCAATTTGCCGCTGCTCTAATTTTTGCACTTGCAGAAAAATATGGCAGGCCTGAACTAGTTTGTCTAGACAAGAGAAAGAATGATGGAGTGAGAAAGTATGAGAATAGTGACCGCCACGATTATGCAGATATAACCATATATTATACTATGAACATGCCGTTAACATCTAAAGTCAAAGATAGCATACTAAAGCAGCACATAGTAACAGGATATAATACACAGCTTATAGAATGTGCAGAACTCGAGAAGATTGCAGGTCACTACCTTGAAAATTATTTCAAGTAGTAAATGACTAGTTATGCAACGTTTTGCTCATCGGTTTAAAGGATAAAAAAACTAGCCACGCTAGAATATTAAAATAGCTCTATTGATTCCCTACCCTTTAAACCTATTAAAAACGACCCAGTCACACTTACTTTCAGAGCTAACTATTGAAATGCACAGCAAGAAGTGCGATGTCAGATCTGAACAATGCTTGAAAAGAAATACTTCTTTTCAATCCTATCATAGTACGACTCAAACTGGTTGGAAAAATTGACGCTCATGATATATTAATTTCTTTCAATCCCATCATAGTACGATTCCCCCCCTCTACACCTGCTTCCGAAAACATACGGTTATTAATAATGGATCTTGTGCAGGAAGTAAACAGTCAATTAAGGCAATGAAGTGGATGAAAAAATGATTAATGTTACTTCTATGAATGAAAAGGATAGGAAGGACTACATTTTTGAAAACCAAAGCGGTTAGCCAATAGTTAATCGTTTTGGTTGGCTTGACCATGCTCTTCTAGATGATATTAAGACATTCGTAAATACTCTGCAATCAGCTCCCCAGCTTGTTCAAGGAGGAGGTAATTTATCTATACCCATTCTAGTTTGTACCGGATTGAAACTTGTATCATCACTTTATGTAGGAAGGACCGATTATCTTAACCATTCAAAATATAATGCTACAGTAAACGTTGAAAAATTTATCAATGATTTTTTTCCGGGTTGTGCCCGTAAAATTCCTCTGCTAGTATGGGATGGAGTAAGAAATAGGGTTGACCATCTTTTCGTTCCAAAGTCTATTCAGTATTCCCAGTTCACTATTCAGTTCACTTTCTATGGAGGAACAGAATCAAAGGCAATTAAAACCGGGAAATTTAATTGAAATAAGAATTAACAGTGGAATTATACAACATACTTGGGCAGACAATAGAGCAATACAGAATCAGATTACTGAATGAGGCCGACCTCCAAATTAATTTTATAAATGCTTAGGATTCAATTGAATCGTATGTTAGACCTATAAGTGCTGGTGATACCAAGAGATCCGGTGAAGCACAATATTTGTTAAGCCAAGCCAATTAGGACAGACCAACAATGTCAAAATTTTCTAGGAATTCTGTCTCATATAGCATAATGATAATCTAAGTGCATCTAGCTGATTTAACTTTCATATTCAATTGTCGTGAATAATATGCTTATGTGGAGTTGGTGACTTTTTCAATCCTAAATATGTCACATTTTTCTTCAGTTAAGGAATGACTTAGCAGTTTGCATTCTTTCACATATATCGCTTGAAGTCGTTAATCATTTAGAGCGGCTGTTGCATTCATTTAACTAGTTAGCAAATAGTAAATCTACTTTAATTCGTAAAATCTGTTCCGGCGCCTTAATTCTCCTAATATTGCTTGTGTTTGTGTGTGGTAACGCGTGTCTAGCATTTCATTCTTCTTTTTACATAGGATTAGCTCTTCGTCGCTTAATTCTTTGACGTTTGCATCATTTATCCTATGCAGAAATTCTCTCCATATATTTAATGATGCGTCTTCTGCTGGTACTCGTGGATTCATTTCTTATCCCAAGGCACATGTCCTTTCTTAAATCTTGTCCGGAGCTCTTGCAGTGACTATCATTGGTAATGCCTTTCAAGACGTACTTACAGACTTTAACGTATTTAGCCATGTAGACCATTATCCAGATCTCTGCAATAATTAGTCATTATTTGTGTTTGGTGTGACATTCGCAGAAGCAATTCCTTCCGTCGCATTGCAAATGTCGTTCTGAAATACAGGCCAATGATTGATTTAATTCCTCTCTTACTTTATCATTACTCATAATTCTTGTCTGTTCAATATTCTATTTATAGGCGCATTCTATGGATAGAATATCTCCTCTAATAATTCATAGTTACTTTCTGCTAGGGTCTGCTTGCTCATTCCGTTGAGAGCAGAGTATGAGGTAAAATAATTGCGTGTTTAATTAATTTGATATTTTAACTAACAAATAAAGTCAAGGTTTGGTTCTTAACTACCACCAAGACGCCCATGGTTCAGTTTATCTTTAATTTTCTGTGCTTCTGCTCCGGGTTCTCCATCTGCTGCTATGTGTTTGTCTAGGTTACTGTTTGCTCTCTTTTGCGTGGTCGTCAAATGCTGTTGCGTACGCTTCTTGGAGTAGTCCATTGTTTGAAACTATCAGTGTTACTGCAATGGCTCCTACAACCATTAGCACAAATATGCTCTAATTCATGATAATATAATAGATGATTGATATATAAACATATTCTATAATTCTTTTGTTGCAATAAGAAGGATTAATTAAAATCAGGAGAGGGGCATGGAAAGATGAAAACCCATTTTGCTGAGGGCATTCTTACCCCTCTTCCTTTGTACAATCCTTTGCGGTATGGTACCCGTGCAGACAGCAAATGAGTCCAGCCGGCCACAGAGCCATTGAAAGGGGGACTATGTAGACGTGGCTAGACCCTTGTATCCAAAGGTAGCGCTTTAGCTGATTTCTTTTGGAAAGCAGCAGTATTATAGTAGTGTTGGATATTCTTAACCTTTTCTGCAACTTTGACCTCTACAAACGCTTCTTGAAGAAAGAGGGTTTAACTGAGCTAGATAGACTTCGGCTAGAAAATAAAAAGGAATGGATTATGTCACACTTATTATCGTTAATAGAACATGGGGGTATCACCAGTAAATTTAGTAAATTACGAAGCGTATCTATAGGCTAGAGAAAAAGACGGTTGGACCACCCGAATATTAATAAGGTCCGAATTTGCTAGTAACGCCTTCCTGTGCGCAGACTATATCAAAATCGCTTAAGATTAATAGCGATTTTTGGAGTATAGAAAAGGGACCTTAAGATTCTCTAAGAACTGATTATCCTATATATTAAAAAAAGAAAAGGGAGTTCTAATATCTAGGCTAAAGAACACCTGTAGTGGTTCCAGTTGCTTACCGATATCCACACACATGGGTATAACCAGCGTCATATCCTAGATGGAACTGACGTGTATGACCGGATCCTGGATTATACGGCTTACCTCCTCTACAGTCAGATACTCCTGATGTACAGCCGTCCTTCCAGTTCTGGTCCTTACTCTTGTGGTTATCACACCAGGTTACTCCGTAGGCCGGTTTAACAATGGGAATCGCTGAGAGTATCGAAGCCATCGCTAATGAACATACGGCCACAGCTATCAATACGCCTTTGGACTTTAGATTAAGATCCATTGGTCCCTATTACCATATACTATCTATATAAGCATTCTCTAGGCTGACACTAAAAAACTAACAAATAAGACAATTCAGATAAAACAAGAGATGTAAAACCTAGTTAGCCTACCCTAACAAAAAATGTGGGAATAATTATTGTGATAATGGGGTTTATTCTAATCCGTCGTATTTCCATTTGTCATATTCTGGCTGGTCATATTACCCGTCATATTTCCAACAAGAGCACTAGTCTCCTCTTCCATAGTAGTCTCATTTTCCATGGTATCTGGATATTGTGCTAGTGAAGCATTTGTTAGCTCCTCCATCGTCATATTTTCAGTTTGTGCTTGAACTAATGTATTCGTCAACGGTGAGACCGTTACTACAAGGAAAGTTATTACGGTCGGTATCAAGAGCGTGGTTCTTGTACTCATTGCCATTTACCTGACGTAAGTTTTATTTATGTCTTTTTTGTACATTTTGCTTAGTTATAAACACATTCTGAAGTCCATATTGGTAATTCCGATCTGATTGCAAACACAAAGTTATCCCAATCATGTGATTGAAATCAGGACGTGGATGTTCCTCTGCGTGCAACACATTGACCTGTCAGTCAACCAATTCAGTGATGTCGACACCAATGGCAGAACTACCAAAACCAGGGTCAACAGACTTCTGAGTGCAGCAATTCAAATTGTTAAATTGCTGCCTTTTTCTTGTTTCTATCGCTGTCTCAACGTCCTTTGTGTTTAAGACATTGTCCCCCCAAGTTCTAAATACTTTAAACCGCATTCTCTTTCAGATGAAGAAGGTTGTTTGGCTGATGCTACTCTCTGCTTCTGTGTATAGTCTCCCCCTAGACCATACGTACAATCTAGGAATAGATGCTTGTCTAAGAAGGTAGCCTCAGGTTCATTCTCTTATAATCCTGATTGTAGCAAGAAAATATCAAACATTTAAGTCATTTTCTTCCTATAATCTTTTTCATTTGTCGTTAATAGTACATTTATGTAATTTTTGTACGAATTGAGAGAATAGTGTGTGCACAATCAACATCGACATCAATATCAACATGAGAATTAGGAAAGCTAAAATTTCGTTAGTATATAAGAATTTATAATGAATATACGCTGCGGTCATCTGGTTGACAGGTCATTCGCTAATAATCATAATGGGTTATGTAGAAAATGTCATTCTAATTTTAGCTTTCTACTT
>JAATVS010000319.1 GCA_014523695.1 Nitrososphaerales archaeon TH5895 | reverse complement strand
TATAATCACTGGTTTGTTGATCTCAAAACTGAAAACCTAATAAATCAACTATTGACTTTGTACTTTTAAGAACTTTAATGTAGTTGCTGGTCTAGGGAGAGTCCTGACTAAGACCACCTTGCGGCGTGCTGATGTTGTTGTTGTCGTTGCGTGTGCTATTTTCATCGGGATTAGGAATAGGGATGATCGTATCGGAAGGGGCTAAATATATTGTAACTACGCTAATCAGTATTATTATTATGGCAGCAATTAAGATAAGGCGTCTATCAACCATCCGATCGTTTGTTATATGTAGAGGAAGGTTTTTAATGTAATGATTAGGATCATCATAAAACACAATGAAAGTAGACGACATTATGGTAAGGGATGTAATTTCCTTATCTCCTCAAGATACTGTTTCAAAGGCACTTAATCTAATGCACTCAAACAGATTAAACCAGATTCCTATCGTTAACGACAGCGATGACTATTTGGGAATGGTATTCGCAAAGGAATTTCTTTCAGTTAATGCCTCTCCGGAATCTAAGCTTAAGAATTTCATATCGAAAACCCCCACTCTAGGTCGTGAGGTCGCAGTAGAGCGAGCTATAGAGATGATACTAAATACAGGAAATCGCGCGTTTCCGGTCATTGAGAATAGTTCTAACTTAGAAGGAATAGTCAGTGAAATAGACATAGTAGTGAACGCTAGGTTTGGTCATGCAGCAGTAGATTCAGTTATGAGTGGAGCTATAGTACTAGAGGGAGACGATACTCTTGGGAATGCCCTCTCAAAGATGAGGAGATACAACATATCACGTTTGCCCGTTATCAGCAAAGACGGTGTTTTGACAGGAATCATAAATGTATTAGATATTGCGCATATGATATCTAAACCGAGGGAGAGAGCGAGTAAGGCTCCTGGACTAGGTACAATGGCTGTAATACGAGAGGTAAAAGTGAAGGATATGATGAGAAATGCTTACTCTGTAGAACAAGGATCAAAAATAAATGATTTAATTGGAGACCTGAAGGATCATGAAGAGATTGTTGTAGTAGGAAACAAACGTCCGATTGGTGTGATTACTCCAAAAGATGTACTCGAGTTATTGCTTCCGAAGCATGGGGGTCCTACTTTTGTACACATTTCGGATCCTGAAAGTGAGGATGACAAGAATGAAATTGAAAGAATCATCACAAAATTCCTGAAAAAGATTGAGGGGAGATTAGAAAATATACAGTTAGTCACTATTTACGTAGACAAGCACAAGACAAGAAAATATTCTATTAGGGCAAGACTAATGACAAACAATAGCATTGTTGATGCGAAAGCTGTGGCATATGATCCCATATCTGCATCAAAGGAAATTGTCTCGAAATTGGAAAGAAGGATAAAATCAGCACATAGCTCAAAGTTACCAAAAAAGCATCGCCGAGGGACAATTAGGAAGGAGCAATTTTAGATAAAAAGGGCGCAGATGAGGAGATTCGAACTCCTGATCGCCCGAAGGCGAATCGGCTATCTTCTGACCTGATTCACTCAAGGCCGACGCATTATTTTGTTCTCATTTAGAGAAGACCACTCTGCCACATCTGCCCGTTCCTTTACGATACATTCGAGCTTTTTATAGTTAGTGTTTCTTCTTTGTATCTTTGATGAAATCAAAAACTTTTTCATTGTCATTAGATTTCAGTAAACATTAGTCAATTCATGGATCGGGCTGGTCTTTAATTCGACAGCTACCTAATAACTAATTCGGATGTCAGACGATCTAACAAAATCTCGATCGGACTATAAAGATCTTGTTGGGATATGTGAGCTTGTGCACGCCACAATTTATTAATGTTCATTTGGGACTATTGCGGTAGAGAGTATCTGAAGTTTTAGGATAACGATCTAGTAGATCAATATCGCGACAAACCAAGTTTCTACTGTTCCACAGGCTCGTCAAGTCACGTGGTATTTTCCATTCTGTGGTTTCCATACTGTCATTAGAAATGAGAAAGATTGGTTGAAGGATTTAACGGTTTTAGCGGAAAACAACTTTTAAGGGACAATGATTGGTAAAATCAAATTTAATGAAAAGTTGTCAAAAGTTCTACGCAGAGACAATGCCTAACAAAAAGGTATCACAATCAATATGAAGTATTACAAAAAGAATAAGAGAGGCTCTTTGGTGACCGCATTGAGCCTCCATGATCAGGAAACTAAAAAATGATCACTTCTTTGAGGATCGGGTCGATTTTTTCTCTCCTTTCTTTGCAGACTTTGCTTTCTTCTTAGCAGCCATTTTCATTCATATGAAATAAGTTGATAATATATAAGTTTTTTAAAACAGTCTACTTAGGACACTAGATTAATGATTAAACCTCTTCAATCTTTGGATAGAATTTCTACTTTGCACGCTTTAACAAGATTTTTGAATTTCTTCGCGTCTTCCTCTGTGCCAACAATAGCATTATAATGCATGGGTATGGCGACTTTCTTCGGCCGAATAAGGTCGTTGACAGCATCAGCGGCTTCTTCTGCATTCATCACATAGGTACCTGAGACAGGAACAAGTGCAATATCTGGACCTATAGATTCCATTTCTGGGATCATATCTGTATCGCCAGCGTGATATATCCTCCTTCCATTTATACTAAAAACAAATCCTATCTTTCCGTCAGATTTGGGATGGAATTTTTTATTAGTATTATAAGCAGGAACCGCTTCAATTGTGAGGCCCTTGACAATCGTTTTTTCGCCAGGCTTTAATCCCCTAATTTCTTTCAATTTCAGTTCAGCTAATTTTTCAACACACTCGGTGGCTGCTGCTATGCTTGTATTGTTGTTAACTATTTGTTTCAAATCATCGATGCTTAAATGATCGAAATGATCATGGGTCAGCAAAACTACATCTGCATCATTTTGATTATGGTACTTGGGGGATAGTTGGTAGGGATCGACATAAATCGTCAATTGGCTATTCTGACTGTTGGTTCCTCTTATCTTAAAACCATCATGGCCTGTCCATGAGATCTGGATATCCTCATGTTCGAACAATATGAGGATAAGTCAACTATTGAATTTAAATTTGTTCCTTCACTGTCCTAGGAGTTAACGGCTAATTTTCATACTCTGTTCATAGTACTGTTTTATTGTCTAATGATTTGGAAGGCGTATACCAATTTCTACTCTGCCATTCTTTTGCAGATATTATGCAAGTAAAACTGAGTCTGGAAATGTAGAGTTTCTGCGATAGTGCAAGGTATAATCGATGTCCTATAATTACTCCCCATAATGACTTTTGAAGAAGATTTGATCTTAAGCGTACAGAGATCTATTCATATCAATTATTTTGTTCGTTTATGAAATCACATTTAACATGATATGATGCTTTGCCAATTTACAAGATCTTCTAATTAAGTACAATTACTCGCACTCCCAATCTTTATCTTAACATCCTACTAACAAGCAGGATTGAGAAACTTCTTACTTTAATTCTCCTCAATTCAGGTAATTTTAAACCTGATATTGTGAATGTCTGACCTCAATGCTTCTGAATTCTCATAATATCTTGAATCATGAATCAAATTGACAGGATATAAATCTCAGATTGTACAATTGAGAAACAAACGCGGGGGTTGCCAAGCATGGCCAAAGGCGTGAGACCGTTAGCACGATGCTCAGATCCATGCGGTGGGGAAACCTCATCCCTAAGGGGTCCGTGGGTTCAAATCCCACCTCCCGCATTTCGCAACAAGGTTACCAATTCTCGACTCGTGGGCTTAATTGTAAGAATCATTGCACCACCTACTCTATTGTAATGTTTGAATATCTCTAATGATAGATAACGAAGAGACAAATTAAGAGAACCCTAGACATTTCATTTTCTTGCTACGATTATAGATCTCTATTCATTTACTAGCGTGATCATATTACGCGGCATCGGATTGAACAAGTTAAACATAAAATGAAGACATATAATACAGATTGAATATTCATAGTGCATATTTTAATGAGTCATTTCCACCTTCATCAAGAGATGCAACTCTCGTTTGCAAAATAGCGTACTTTACGTCCATCGATTTCCTGATCAAATTGAAAATACGGTGTTATCAATAAAAAAATGATTCGGAATAACATTATTGCTATTATTGCCATCTCTTTCATTACCGTTGGAGGCTTATGGGGCATTGGAAATTTGTTAAATCCCCCACAACCCTCATCTTTGGACAGAAGGGAAGGTATTTTGCTTATAGCAAAGGATAACCTGTTTAACGAAACTAATCCTACTATATACGCTAATATCGATGAGCCAAACAAACTCACCGTCGTTAACAAAGACTTGGTAAGGCATGATTTTATAGTGGATGAATTAAATATCAATACCGCCATTTTGTCGCCTGAACAGGATTTCGTTACAGCGATTGCTTCAGAAAGAGCAGGAGAATTTGAATATTACTGCTCTCTGCATCCAACCACTATGAGGGGATATATTGTAGTGGGAGAGAACTAACAACTCTTTTGGTACAAGACCTTATTATCTCTCTTAATGCTAGATATTCTGCTAAGGGGGATTAGCTCAAAATTTTCAGAGATTCTGACAAATTCTAATAGAGGGAGATCCCTGCTTAATTCGAAATCTCGATAGCTCACAATATAGAGTTTGGGATCATCTGAGTATATCGCTTTACTAAATATTTCCCGTAATATTCCCTTTCTCCTACCCAATAGGATTCAAAACATTGTTCAAATATATCACTATTATCAATTTTACATTCAAATACTTGCAAGCAAATTTGCTTCGGTGGCGGTGGATGTCTTGATGGAGAAAGACAAGCGGTTTGATTAGTAACTTTCGCTCTAATAGTTATTTTATTTGACGCCTTTACAAAAGGTAGTGCAGTGAAGAAACTGTTAAGAAATCCTGATCCCGCATGTATGGGGTACTGATTCATTTCTGCTTTGGAATATTATGATGAGGTGAAAAGGAGTAAGGTAGCACAGCCACAAGTCAAGAGTATTCTTAAGTAATACTACGTTAACCAGATTTGTATATTTAGAAATGTTATATACCGTAAATAAAAGTTTCACTAGTCATATTTAATCAACCTTGAGCGTGGGACTTTACCGTGAAATGTCTGGTTTATGTTGACTTGGAGACATTTGCATACCCGATAAGTTGTATATGTTACGAGACTTTAGTACGTATAAGTAGATTAAGTTTGAGCGTAGGACTGGCGAAGTTTTTAGGATCCTGTTTTATGATAACCTATTGCCTTGCGAAAGCCCTAGACATAAAGAACATCTAAGGAACTTTGTTAGGAAGCATCCAAAGTCTGACGGAAAGTATCCGCTTATCGATATAGACCCCGAGCAATGGGCCTCGTCAAGAGGGCGCAACGTGCAAACTTCCATAACTCGGCAGCCGGAAGACGCTAAGACCAGTAGAAATGTCTTTAATCGTAGGTTATGGCATTTTATGAGAAGTTTTCTCATATCGGTAATATCTAAGGGAAATTCGTCCTCTCTGTATGGCTTTGGTGAAATTCAGTGCCGAAAAGCCTAATACTCCTCCGATTCTTATCTGCTTGTTAGCATTGTATGCGTAAGGTCCAGCCAAAAAAAATCCAAACTACAGTCGGACGCACCTGCTAATTGCAGAACAGTATTTTAGGTATTTTTGAGATGGGACGCTGGGTATCCGCTGCGTGACGCCGCGTATGATCAACAGTAGCAAAGTTCTTAAGGAATGTAGTATAATAAGGTACTAGTATAATCGTCAATGTCATCAAAATTAAACTGGGCTTGCTCCAGCTGTGGGATGTGTTCAAGCAGAAAAGAAAGCGTTTTGCGCCACATTGATAATAGCAGAATACACAACGGCAGAGCAATTCCCATTCCTTACATTGAATATTTAGCAGGTCTACATCGCGGATTGTACGGTCACCCCACCGCACATCGCTATTTACAAAGAAACAGGAAATTCCCAAAAAGCACCTCAGAATTCACTGGGAGAACTTTTTTTGATAGGCTTCAAGAGAAGGTAGCCGAAAAAACTATTGAAAAATTTGCCGATGACATTGTCGGAATCGGCCACGAATCCCCTAGAATTTCATCTCCGAGCCGACACTTCAATCAATGTGTCATTCCCCAACAGGCTTATCGTTGCTCACGCGAGGATATATTCGGGTTCGGTGGATATGTTTGCAGCGAATGTAGAACAATAAACCCAATCATTATTAGATTTGCTCCACAGCATTCGGGTCGTGCTTCCAGTTATGTCATTATCCCCTGTGATCATCATAGTAATGGCGTACCTGTGTACTCCGAAAAATACAACAACCATCTGCAAGCAAGAGGATTTATCGAGCCTTTAAAAGACTGGATCTTAAATATCTGGTCGCGCGGTCCGAAATTTAAGATCGTAGCATGCCGAGTACCCGATCCTTTGGTACTGGATACCTCAGGCAATAAAATCACGAATAATAAAATCAGATTGAAGATAACTCGTGACAGAAATGGAACTGCTGAAAACATGGTAAAGGAGATGGTTTGTCTCGATCATAATGTTACCAAAATAGAAGATATACCACGAGAACGTAGTAAATATGACCCTTCCCTGCTTGCATGCGGCCATCCCTATCAAATAATCTTGGATGCGATTAGCAATACAGAACTTGTGTTAGACTCAGAAGAGAGACTGAAAAATTTTCTTGAGGCGACCAAGTGGCGCAGCTTCGGACTCTTTCGATCAAGGCCTCTGGGTTGCCATCAGGTTTTTCTAGTTGCCCTATTTCCACTCGAATTCCATCAAGATAAGAATCTCCGTATAGAAATAATGGACGGACTAAGTCGGTTTCAGTAAACCACTGCCATCAACCAATCACTACCTGAGGGATTTATCGCCTTGGTTCGGAAAAATCATCGTTTTAAGGAAACATTTTTTGGAACAATAAGCACATTCAACAATTTGAAATACGTGACAAGGCTTATAATCCGAACTCCATACTTACGTACCAAAAAATGATGAGAAGTATTTTAGATTTCGATGACTCGAACTATTACGGCAAAAAGGTATTGATGAGGGTCGACTTCAACGTTAGTATTGATGATGGCGTAATTGGCGAGGACTATAGAATTAGAATGGCGATTCCTACTATTGAATATCTAACTAAACGAGGGGCAAAATTAATTCTGATGTCTCATTTGGGTCGTCCTACAAGTTCCGAGAAAAAATATTCTCTACGACCTGTCACTCAGAGACTTTCAGAAATACTTCCCGTAAACAGAGTAAAATTCGCTAACGATTGTATTGGAAGTATGGCGGAAAAGGAAATAGAGGCTATGGATAAAGGAGATGTTCTCTTGCTAGAAAATTTGCGGTTCCACCAAGCAGAGGAACTCAATAATCCGGAATTTTCTACTCATCTTGCATCGTTGGGGGATTTTTATGTCAACGATGCGTTCAGTACTTCTCATAGAAAACATGCTTCGACTTACGGCGCTGCTTCGCTTTTTGATGGGAAGGCAGCTGGTTTGAACCTAAAGAGAGAGGTCGAGTATTTGTCCATGATACGAGATAATCCGATTAAACCTCTGATCCTAGTTGTAGGGGGAGTAAAGATCAAAGACAAAATAGGCGCACTGGAGAACTTGTTACCCAAAGCAGATAAACTTCTACTCGGAGGAGCGACTGCCTATACATTTTTACTTGCGAATGGATCAAAAACCGGAAATTCACTTATAGATAATGATCATTTGGCTTGGGCAACTGAAGCTCTGTCTTCTTATGGTGAAAAAATAATGCTACCGATGGATCATATAGTGTCTTCTTCAATGAACGAAAGTTCTTCAGCAGTAGTGGTAGAAGGAAATATTCCAGAAGGTTCTGCAGGATTTGATATCGGAATTCAAACCGCTCAAAAATATTCGTCAGAGATAGGAGGAAGCAGATCTGGTACTATATTTTGGAATGGCCCTATGGGTTCATTTGAGATTCCAATGTTTGCAAACGGGACTATAAATATTGCAAAAAGTATGGCCCTTGCATATTGGCGTGGTTCGAAAACCCTGGTAGGTGGGGGAGATACCCTTCAGGCCATGAAGACATCGGGTGTTTCAGAAGGAGAAGTAAGTCATGTATCAACAGGTGGCGGTGCAACCCTGAGATTTCTCGCCGGTGAT
>JAATVS010000318.1 GCA_014523695.1 Nitrososphaerales archaeon TH5895 | reverse complement strand
GTAATTGATCTTGGCACAATTATATTAGTAAGTTGTGGAATTAACCCATCTGCGATAGATTTGCCGGTGGAAATGACTATTGGCGAGCACCTTGACGAATTACGTCTCAGACTAGTACGTGTGGTAGTGGCCATGCTTGTCTTAACAGCGTTCTGCCTCAGCTTCGGGATGACAACTATTCACCTGTCATTTGAACCAAGCACTGGAATGATTACTTTGAGTGAAGTGCCTCACGAAGGCGATCAAGTCACAACAGATTCAATTGATATCACCATTTACTATCCTTACTATAATCCGTTTGATAATTTTGCTATACAGCTCACGACATTCATGAAGAACACGCTACTTCCCCCTGAGGTTTCATTGATTCAAACTGCACCCGGGCAAGCATTTTTCTCTCAGGTGTTTATTGCCGTCTTGCTGAGTATATTGATTTCAATGCCTTTGGTAATAAGAGAAATATATGCATTCATGTCACCTGCCTTTGGCAAATCGACCAAGAGCGTCTTAACGGCCAAGACCTTTGTTCCGACAATCCTTCTCTTTATCATTGGGATAATTTTTTCCTACGTCCTAGTTATTCCGTTTATCCTAAATTTTCTTTATGCATATGGTGAATCTATCGGTGTTGCTACATTCTTTAACATAAATGAGTTTTTCCCCTTCGTGCTCCAGCTTTTGTTGGCATTCGGACTTGCTTTTGAACTCCCGGCGATAATGTATGCACTCTCTTTGACGGGAGTTGTAGATGCGGCATTTTGGAAAAAGAATTTCAGGTATGCCGTAATAATCTTCGTGATATTTGGTGCAATCATCACCCCCGATGGAGGTGGTGTTAGTATGTGGCTTGTAGTGGCCCCTATGGTCGTTCTTTACCTTATTGGTTTATTGGTCATAAAGAAATCTAGGAATGAAAAGAATAGCCTTGCTAATTCAGGAGCAGAGGTCAACAGGGCAAAATATTAATGTTGCCATTTTCGTCCACCAGAATTAACACTTAAATGCAGAAGAGTCAGAATAGTACCTAGATCGATGATCGCTTCAAGCCATTTGATGCAAGCTTTTGGAGTTGGCGGATTGGAATGGGTCTTTATTATAATTATTGTAGTTGTCTTGTTCTTCGGAGTAAAGAAGATCCCTGAAATTGCACGATCTGTCGGAAGGGCTTCTTCAGAGTATCAGAAGGCCAAAATTCAGGCAAAGCAGGAGTTGAACCAGATGAATGTTAAGGATGGTGTAGATAAATCAACTATCGATAGAGAGAAGCTTGAGTCAATTGCAGACACGTTGGGAATTGATTCTACAAATAAGAATGATGCGGAGCTCCGTGAGGCTATCGACCTTGCAATCAGTAAAGAAAGGCACAAGGTGTAGCAACAGAGGCTTGTACACGTTATCATTCTAGAATAATCAGCATTTTGGTTTTAGACCAACAAAAACGCTTTTAAGGGATTGAGAGTAACCTATTATGACCGGAACTGAATTGGCTCCTAGCGTTGTGTATTTGGAACTGAGTCAGTCCTCGTCGATTTAATGATAATAGTATGTGTGGAATAGTTGGTATTTTGAGTAAGACCGGAGAAAATGTAGTGCCTTTAGCAGAATCTATGCTTTCTTGCATAGCATGTAGAGGCCCAGACGGTGCAGCAATCACCTCGGGGGAGCAGACAGTCCAAACTGATTCTGTAAGTGACCTTAGAAAGCATCCTATGTCGGACAGCTCCACTGCATTGGGACATGTTAGACTAGCAATTGTAGGAGGAACGTGTGGACAGCAACCATTTAGAAGTTGCGATGGTAGGTTTATCGTAGAACATAATGGCGAGATCTATAATTACAAGAAGTTAAGGAACAGACTTGAAAGTTCACACAGATTAGTTTCTCAAACTGACAGCGAAGTAATAGCACACATTTTTGAGGACAATTATGCTAAGACTAGAGATCTTAAAGATGCCATAAAAAAGACAGTCTCTGAATTGGATGGTGTGTACGCCATTGTGATAAGAGATGAAGAAACTGGTGAGATTGCTCTGGTTAGAGACGTTATGGGTGTCCGCCAGCTGTACTACGGTCAGAACTCGCAATTGGTGGCATTTGCATCTGAAAGAAAGGCGCTGTGGAAGATCGGCCTAAAGGAACCAACACGAAGACTTCATCCAGGCTCTGTTTTGATTATTATGCCAGATGGTTCATATGGTGAGCAGCAGAAGGTTATAAAGAATCCTGTGAGCAATCAAAAGATTCGGTACAAGACTCTAAGCTCTGCAGTTGAAGCGTATAAAAGGGCTTTAGTTTCATCTATGAGAAAGCGTACTCAAGATTTTGATCGAATAGGCATCATATTCTCAGGAGGGATTGATAGTGTGATCATTGCCTGGCTTGCGAAGAAGATGGTTCGTGAGGTTATATGTTATACCGGTGGGGTGGAAGGCTCAAGTGATATAGCCTTTGCCAGAAAGATTGCAAAAAGACTGAATTTGAAATTGAGAGTTAATGAACTAACCCACACTGAAGTAGAAGAAATGATCCCCGAGGTAATCAATACAATCGAACACACAAATGCAGGTCAAGTAGAGGTTGCTATCCCTGTATATGCGGCTGTAAAACTAGCTCATGAAGATGGCATCAAAGTGATGTTTTCTGGGCAAGCAGCAGATGAGCTATTTGGAGGATACTCGTGGTACAGCACGATAGTAAGAGATGGTGGAGGGTATGCTGGTTTACGTCATTACATGAACGAGGACATACAACTGCTGTATAAGGAGACCCTGGAGAGGGAGGATAAGATTACCATGGCTCACAGTATTGAAATGCGAGAGCCATTTCTTGACTTAAGATTGATCAGACTTAGTATGAAGATAGATCTACGGTTGAATGTCAAAGGTGTGTCAGATGCATTTGGCAAACACGTACATCGAAAGCTTGCCCAAGAATTGGGCATTCCTAGAGATATTGCTTATCGTTCCAAAGAAGCAGCTCAACATGGATCAGGGATCCATCAAGTGATAGACTTGATAGCGCGAAAACATGGTTTTGATGAATCAACCATCTCTGCAAAGTACCTAGACCTACTCGAATCTAGGGAGAGGGTAGGAAGTTCTCAGAGGTATGGATACCTATTCGAGAACGAAAAGAAAAAAATGTGGATTGCTGAACCACATGTTCAGATGTATCTTGACAGCCTTTCTAAGCTGTTGCCAGCACTCGAACAAAATGTTGTCGCAAAAAGGAAACCCCTATAGACTAACGGTTTAGTCATTTTGTGATCGTTTCAATTGTCTGATGAATATGCTTGGGAATTCAGGGAGTTGATGACCCTTAAAGGCATCAGTATTTGAGATTGTGTTGAAAGACGACATACCAATTAGCGTTTACAAAGATGGGTTATCACGTATCTGTTATTCCTGTAGACTTAGTCTGTTACTCTTTTCGGTTAGGTGTGTTGGAAGCAGGGTAATGAATCTACTTGCGGATGCTTTTATTTTGCATCGACAGAGCTTGTTCTAAAATTGCAAGTGAAACTATTTTTCATTAATTTAGAAGCGATAAATGGTGATATCACCAAAGTAGGGATACTTATCAAAAGGAACAAGGTCTGAAACGGAGCTAGAACCGATACAGCTACCCCTGATCCAAATCCTACAAAGAATGAAATTAGACTTCCTGCACATGTTGGGCATCCTACAAAGAGCCCAGCAGTAATACCTATTCCGCTCACTACCGAAAGTTTTTTGTTCTTATTCTGACTTCTTGACATACTAAAGAAAGAGACCATCAATGATAGATTAAATCCGACCATTATTGAAATAGCAATAGAAAGTACAAAATTGACTGGAACTATCAGTATCGTGAAAAACTCAGTTAGATACACAGACAACATAGGAACGTATCCAGGTAGATTGCAGCAGGGCGTAACAATGAATGAAGGAGTCACAATTCCATTCCCATCGACTGACATGTTAGGTTCGTATATCAGTATTTGTGACAAGAATGCAAAGCAAATCCAGTAAACCACAGAAGATATTATCATAATTCTCCAATATTTGATATCAGTGAATGTAATCACCAAGTAAGAACCTAAAGGGCTCCCCTTTGAGTAAGCTCTAGCCGTTTCAGCTCTAAAAATCAGATAAATTCCATAGGTACAGATAGGGATGGATATAAAAGTCCAAGACAATACGATGTATGCAAGATTCATGAGTCGAGTGCTCACTTCTAACGATTGATTGTCTTGGGGGCTGGTTAGACTACTATAAATTACAAATATCAATACCAGAGATAAACTACTTAACAAAGCTACCCTTACACCTCGATTTCGGAGCTCCGTGTAATTCTTGACGTCAAACATCATAGAACAAATTTCATACTGTGACATTAATCTGTATCGAGCTCTATTTACGGATCCAATTTCAGAAACAAAATCTTATCCTCCTAACTTAAACTCACTTCATGAAATAATTGTAGACAACGCTCTCAGCAGGGGCCATCCGTTAATGTACTCCTAACCCTATGAATTGTGTTTTTTATTTCAATACTAAACGGAATGCTGTCAACACAAATACCTCACAATGAAAAGGTACTCAAAAGTTGTCTCCAAAATTACGTGTGTGATCGTATACCTCCTCTTGTGGTGAAGCTTTTTTGCCATGATTGTCCAAGTTCTTATGCAATCTATAATCTACGATCTTTTCATGTTCTTCTCTTTCGTGATGTAACCTATCCTTTTCATGAATGAATTCCTTTCCGCAGTTATGACATTTCACAATTGGATGGTGGTGAACATGCCTCGCATGTTCTATTAGCTCATCGTAGCTTTTGAATTTCTCTCCATCTTGATCGCATTCGTATTTGGTGTGGTGAAATAGATTCATACGGTGTGATTTTACTAAGACCTGATCGATGTATTAAATGCTTTTGGTGTTGCATTTCAAGCTAATTCGGTAATTCAGACCTACCAGTCAGGATGACTTGCCTAGAATTAAAAACTATGAAGTGCTATGCAAAAATGATGTGAAGTTATGATTAAACACGATGCTATTTTGAACCAACCTAAACTCTGAACCTCTATCCTTGTTATTGTTGAGAGATGTCTTCTAAACGGTTAACAAGGCTTCTTCGAAGCCTTAGATACTTCATTATTACGAATCGCATTTTCTATTTTTAGTCCAATCTTATCTGAGATTTCACGTCGAGAGGAGGAATCAAGATCCCCAAATTTTTCTAAAATTATATCATTCTCCCATTTGTTCTCTGCACGGCGTATTTTTTTGGTTGAATTGTCAAAGAAATACATCTGACGAATAGCTATATGAGAAAACTCTTCCTTGGAAGCTGCTCCGTGAAAGTGCATTTTAAAGGCAGGAATCTGCACGACGTCTCCTTCCTTGTTCAATGGAACGGTTTCAATATCATCAATCTCAAAATTTGCAATGGAGTCCGCATTTATTATACCTGCTATACCACATCCTTTCGTAGCAATCAGAACCTGATCAGTCTCGTGGTAATGCACGGTAGTAGTAGCTCCGTTTCTAAAAGATACGTGATAAATCTCGAGCTCTTTGGAGTTTTCCTCACCAAGTATCTGTTGTAGGATCACATTTCCTCTAAAATATGACTGGTCCACCTTTTTCACTGGCGAATTGTAGATGTTCTGGTAAAACACTGCCCACCATGTAATTCTTCCTGAATAAAAAGTCTTTGCGGTTGACAATTAGTGAGTCCTATCTCATTCTGCTCTCACACTATTCCTTTGTGACGATTTCGAGCGAACCTAATGAGTGGTGACTACCAACAGCACGCTAGCATGCGGGATACATTTCGAAGATAATACTTCGGGAACAAATTAAGAGAGCCTTGTAGCATCAAAACGGCGTAATTCTCCTCTATTCAACACCAGCACGGTACCTATTTGTGTTGCTTAGCCACCATCTAACTCCTTACCTCGCTGGAAACGCAATGCATACAAAGAACATACAATTTGGCCTCCTCGAAAATCGCATAAATAGTTATCCTACAGGAGAGCGCTTGATGTTATCAATAATGTCTTAACCTCTAGTCTATAACGGCAGAGTAGACTAGTGTAATCTTTAATTCTTAGAATTGTATACTTTAAGTAAAAATGTCTTCCAATCTGCCTACAGGTGAAGATGAATACATAGTTGCCAAGATCAGCTATGTTGGATTTGCAGATCAGCTAGGCCTAGAGGGGATAGTTATACTTAAAACATTTGATGGGAAGGAATTTCCTATGCGCGCCTTTTCTGGAGAAGTTGCTAGGCACATCTCAAGATTCCAGGAAGGTGATAAGAATACCATCCCTACAATCTACAATCTTGTAGAAGAGCTAGCGGTGACCCAAGATTTGTTGCTCCTAGAAGTGCGCGTGTATCAAAGCGGATCGGTTCTTAGGGCAAATCTATACTTTAAGAATCGGAAAGAAAACATTATCATGAGGAACTATCGCGCTTCTGACGCTATTGCGTTGGCAGCATACTACGACATTCCTATACATGTCCGAAGAAACCTGTTTGAAGAGACTATAGAACAATAAGATCCTTTTACGTTCTCTCCTATTCTTTGAAAATTAAGTTATTATTTCGCTAATCTTGTGATTCTTTAACGCTTCATTAATTTCCATGGCTATTCTCCTGCCTACGCCTAGAACGTAACCATGCGAGTACTTTGTATAGGGGCTTGTAGTCGCCATAATGGGATTTCCTGGAACTCTTACAGACACGTCATAGACAACAAGTTCAAGATCACGGGTCACCACACTCTGTAATGAAATGGGTCCGATCAGACCAGGGGAGTATTTTGAGTTAACAAAACTTGCAAACTTATCGCCGATAAGAAAGACCTTTTCCAGAAGAGATTCCCTAATGCTGGCTGGCATATGGCCAACTTCAATATTTTGTAAATCTATATCTATTTCCAGCTGTTCCTTTGCAGGGATTGATGTGGTAAAGTCGTGAAGGTTTGTTTGTAGCCTTCTTTCTATCCCGAGAAACTCCATCTCCTTCTTTAGAGGGGAGTAGAAGAAGTTGAAATTGAAATAGGTGCCAATTACAAATTCCTCTATGACTGCATTCTTAAGATCGCCTCTATCAATAATTCCTTTTTCAATCCTCATTTCTGATTTCCGAATAAAGTCATCATACGAAGCAACAACAAAAAAGGCTCTTTCT
>JAATVS010000317.1 GCA_014523695.1 Nitrososphaerales archaeon TH5895 | reverse complement strand
AATCCTATTGATTCAAGCAGGAGGGTGAGCAAAATCATGACTATTAATATCAAATATATAGCAATACCGTCGAGTACGGGTAACTAACTGCTATGTCTGAAGGAGAAGGAATAGTTGTGATCTTTACTGGAAAGGGAAAAGGAAAGACAAGTGCAGCGCTAGGGATTGTTTTGAGATCAGTTGGACATGGTCAACGGGTAGCGATGATACAGTTCATCAAGGGAGAATGGTATTACGGGGAACTAACAAGCTCAAAAAGGCTCGAACCTGAATTTGACATGGTAGTATCAGGCAGAGGGTTTGTTGGTATCATCGACGACGATCTTCCCTTGGAAGAGCATCAAGCGGCGGCAAAGCTAGCTATAGATATCGCAAAGAAGAAAGTCAGTTCTGGCGACTACGATGTAGTGATCTTAGATGAGATTAATTATGCATTGAAACTAAAGCTCATCGTTATAGAAGATGCCCTTGATCTTTTGAAGTGCAAGGCGAGGCGGACTTCAGTAATCCTGACAGGAAACTATGCACCAACCAGATTAATAGAACTTGCTGACATGGTTACAGAAATGAAAGAAATAAAACATCCATTTAGAAATGGAGTAAGAGCCATGAAGGGTATTGACTATTAGATCCTGGGCGTATCGTTTAGTCATATTTTCGGACTTCAATTTAGGCTCTACTTTGTCTAGAAGCAGATGAGTAAGCAACCCATGCTTTTAAAAAAAGGATCATCGAGGCTCGATTACCTCGACTATGTGCAAGATCGCAGAATGTATGAATTGATCTGAATTTTTTGCCCAATTCACGCTGCCGGTAGCCTAATGGCAACGTTAAAGTAGCCGAAGTGTGGCGTTTACCGTTATTAATGATGACTGCCGAGGTTAGACGGCTTCCTGAAGAAGGGGAAATCGTTCTAGTGACGATAAAGGAGGTAACTGGTCATGGAGCGTATATAACTCTTGACGAATACGACGAAACGATAGGCTTCCTCCATATTTCCGAGATAGCTACTGGATGGATCAGAAATATTGAGAGATACATCCGGCCTAAACAGAAGACCGTTTTAAAGGTTATACGAGTAAACAAGTCAAGAGCTGAAGTCGACTTGTCGCTTAAGCAAGTTACCGGCGACGAACGAAAATCGAAGTTGATCGAAGTTAAGAAAAATGACAAAGCTTCGGCATTCATGGATATCGTAAGGAAAAATGCAAATTTATCAGAAACGGAGATGACAAGCCTCGAAGATGAAATTCTAAAGAAATTTGATCTCATCTACGACTTGTTTGAGACTGTTTCAAGGAAGGGGATCGAATCTATTCGTAGTCTGGGACTCTCCGAAGAAATTATGAAAGCAATCGAGATAGAGAGTAACAAGATCCAAATCCCTCACGTAGAAATAATGGGAATCCTCGAAATATCCCTAAACAAAGAGGACGGTATAGAAAGGATAAAGAATGTACTCGGATCTGTAGAAATGTCAAAAGCCAACACTGCGATCAGTATTACCTATATTTCAGCTCCTAAATACAGAATGGTGGTTAAAGCAGATAATTTTAAGAGTGCAGAAAAGATTATGAATAACGCACTAGAGAAAATCAAAAGTGCGATCAATCAGGAAAAGGGAAACTTCGAATTCAAGAGAGACCAATCCAGGAAGGTCCACTCGTAGATTATGAAAAAGCATCTCATGAGGCTGTGCAGAAGCTGTGCGAGGTACACCTTGAAACTAGATTGTCCTGCATGTGGATCTATAACTATCAATCCACATCCGCCTCGCTATTCTCCAGATGATAAATACATACGATACAGGGTCCCTGAAAGGTATTCAACCAATTAGGACTGGCACACTACCGCTACCTAACTACATTTACGTCAAAGAATGGGAAATCGCAATCAAAAAAATGGAATAGTCGACTGACGTTCTTAAGACCGCCTGAGATCGATACAAAAAAACTGATGCTATTTGCTATCTGATATTCCAGATATCACCCACCTTATGATGGGATGCCTAATAATATCTCGCACTCATGAGTAGTCTCAGGGACCGGTCGATTGAGGACTTGTCATATTTATCACGTTATCTGCTGCAAACCCCGTTGCATTTGTATTTACGGTCTGTTCAATTACGGCTTTCATAGCAGTGTCATTTGTCGTATCTCCTGTCATGTTATCTGCTCCAGTCAAGCCAGTGGCGTTGGACAGTTTGTCTGACATATTACTAGTCGTTGTTTGAATCAGCTGACGCGCTGCAAAATCAGTCGCGTTAGTGTTTTGTGCTTCCCGAATTACCGCTTCCATTAGAGACTGAGGGGAACCGAAAGACTCTACCAGAGATTCTCCTGTCTGATTTGTCATACTCAAATTGGATAATGGAGAAAGATTTGTAGAATTTGACGGGGAGGCTACCGGAAACTGCTGTGCATTAACGTTTGGTACGTTTAGACCTTGCATGAGCGGCAAGCTCGAACCTATAGCTAAAATAGCAAAACCCATAAATGTCATCATGATCGATCTGTTCGCGAATTTGTTCATTGATGAACAACATTTGTCATTGGATTTATTTATTTCTACCTTCTATTCTATGGGAAAGTACAGTTAGAATAATATTCTTTAATCCCCCTGAATTGTCAAAATATCATAAAAAAGGTTATGGTGAGATCGATCACCTTTTCAGTCAGCTGGCAAATTTTCTTATCTTCCTATACAGATCCCGCTTGGATTGCTCACTTGGCAGTTGTTGTCCGTAAACTGGTTGTTGTTGATATTAGGTGGTAGACCATTGGCGTTGTTTACATCGATGACATTTTGTAGAACGTTATTTGCTACGACACTGTTTCCTGAGCTCTGTGCATCGAAGAATGCGCCGTTTTGGCTCCCATCAATATTGTTCATCGAGACCTCAGATTGTTGGGTATTCACAAAAGTAATTCCTGCAAGCAAATTTCCACTCATTAGGTTGGAAGTCAATGTAGCTCCTGAACTAGAATGTGTAGCCACACCAAGACTGTTTTGTTTGACGATGTTCTGTTGTATCTCAGTGTTCTCAGAACCTGTCATAAATACTCCAATTTGATTACTGTCTAGTATTAGAGATGACATCTTCATTCCGTTCGCGCCCGTAACGAGTACACCAGCTTGGAAGTTACTTATGGAACCTGGCCCATTTATGACGACATTATCATTATTGGGAACCATTAATCCTACTTTTGAGCTATCAGGCCCTGGTCCAGTGATTGAGTATCCGTTCATGTTTATCACTGTATTATCACCACCAATAATGAGACCGTCTCCACTGCAGTCAAGATTTGCTGTAAGGTTTACCAATCCGCTGACAACTTGCCCGCATGCTGCGTTAGTTGCTACCGGTTGCATTTGTGCCATTATTGACAATGAGGGCATTGTTAAGCCTCCAATCGCCATTAGTGACAGAATTGTTGCTACCATGTATGACACAATAGTTGGTTTCATTCAGAAAACGCTAGCAGATATACTATATATGCGACACTCCGATATGTACTGAATCTCTCCTTCTTGTCTATTGAATATAAGTATCTGATTATGTTATTGTTCTTATCTTGCAAGCATAAAAAAATAATGAATATGAGAAAGCGCTTTTAGCTCAATAATATTGTCCCAATTTATCCTAGCAGTACTACTATGTTGATCCGTTGAATCTCACAGTATTTTCATTATTATCTTCTTCTATCGAGATAGCAATCTCATGGGAATAGGTTTTTAGATGCAACAAAGGAAGATCACTTCTATGCGTATTGCGATTGTTGGTGCTGGTGTTGCAGGAAGCTACCTAGCATGTATGATATCGAAGATGGGGCATGAAATTGAGGTGTATGAAACAAATGGCGAAGGAGCACATTGGCCAATATGCGCATGGGGAGGATCTAAGAATATGCTTGCAAAATTCTCACGGCAAGCAGGCCTTGAATTCAACGAGTATATCAATCATACTGGCCGGACACTAAGACTTGAACTTCCTGGGAATAAGGTGGAATACTTGGAGCTAAAGGGATTGGTCACCTATAACAAACGCAAATGGGAATCAGATTTACTTCGAGGAATTAGGGTTTCCTATGGAAGGAAATGCAATTTGGAAAGCCCATTATTGTCTGAATGTGATTTAGTAATTGACTGCACGGGGTTCCATCGATCGCTGCTGCCAAAATCTGAGGAGGACTTTATAATACCTGCTTACGAATATCTAGTTGAAAATCTTAAAGACATCGAAGATTTTTACGTGATTGGATATAAAGGCGCTCGAGGCTATTTTTGGTGCTTCCCCTTAAGCAAAGGAGAGGCATTTGTCGGTGCGGGGGATTTGGACAGGAGGTACTATGGAATTTCAGAGTTTTTGGCTAGACACCCAGAATGCAATATTAGGAAAAAGATAGGAAGGCCGATACGTCTTGCTCCACCGCGAAGAATGCAACCATTCTATTGGAACAATGTCGTAGGTGTTGGAGAGTCTATCGGCTGTGTGTTTCCAATGCTTGGAGAGGGAATTATCCCATCTTTAATATGCTGTGATATTTTCTTGCACGAGCTTACCAGAAGCAACAATTTAGGAAAGGGGTTTGATTTCAAGCATTACTCAAGCAGCGTCCTCAAACGGTTCAGATACTATGACGACGTTTACCGAATAATACGACTTAAAATGGCGTCTTCATTGAATATGATAAGGCACTTTAAACTAATGATGAATATGTACCAAAATATGAAAAGGGAAGAGGATCGATTTGGGTTTGAGGTCAGTCTGACCAAGATGAACAGATTTGTAAATGCACTCTAGTTCACGCCGTCGAATTGCTGCGAATCGCTGGCAACGTGGCATTCTTATTTGTGAATTGTTCGATGTCGCTTCCCTGAAATAGCAGTGAGCATTCTCCTTTTTTGAATTTCCCTAATGAATCTCCGAAGCTGGTCGTCATATAACCGATCATATCCTACCATTTTTGGTTTGTACGAGAGGTAGTAATATAACATATTGAATGCGCCAATTCTCCCTGTTACCTCTCCAGTTGCTAGATACTTCGCAAATCTGCCCCATACAAAGATCGGGTGATATCCTAGTGTCTTCATGCTCGCACCAAATTCATAGAACTTGTGATGTTTTCCCAGAGGTCTAGAGTGTTGAAACCTAGCTTCAGTAAGTGTCGCGTAGCGGTATCCCAGTCTTTCTGACTCATAGAGAATTGCGGACTCATAACCCATTAATTCAGGGTATAATCCTCCCCATTGAGTCTGCTCAAAAAAAGAGTTACGCACAAATCTCCCTGCACCATGCGGCTTCTCAGGCACGTACTTTGTGTAATTGCCTGATGCTACAGCAATTCTTGAATTAGCATCCATAAAATCGACCAAATCGCGAGCATACTCAGGTGGATAAGTTGTATCATCCGTTGCTATCATGTGATAGGTTGCAGGCGTAAGCTTCTTGTTCCTCGAATAGGAGATGGCTTCGTTCCAGTTCTTGACTACTCTGCCAATATCATAACCCAAATCATTGTGCGTTATGACATGAAGAGATTGCCAGTTTTGTTTTGTCTGTGTCAAGATCTCAGAAGTTTTGTCCGTTGACCCATCATCCACTACAATCACATATTGTGGAGCTAAAATCTGTCTTCCTAATGACGTTAGGGCAGCATGGATATCGTCCTCGGAGTTCCTACATGTAACGATCGCGAAATACGTACCCATACAAGAGGGTCGATGGAGGGCTAATTAAAGTCCTATTAATTTGGAATGAAGGCCACTTCCTTCTTCTTATTGGAAGAACTATACCACATGCTCGCTTGACAATTTTAGGAATCGATGATAAATGGTTGTGAAACCATCAGCAGCACTTGTATGCACTTATAATCTGATCTTCGTGCTTCTCCCATGTCAACTTTTCTCTTGCTAACTCTCGTGTTCTTTTACGCAAATTATACAGCTCTTCTGGATGGCCTTGCAAGTAGTCAAGCTTCTTCATTAAATCTGGATAGTCTTCAAACGTTACGCAGCAATCTTGAAGCGATTCTATCACAGGATGGATTGAGGAAGTACACATTACTACCAATCCAGCATGTGCGTATTCATATGGTTTGTTTGGATTCGTATAATAGTGAGCCCAGTGCTTCTTCCAAGGCAAGAGACCTACAGTGTGTCTTGACATTTCATCGAACATTCCGGGACGTGATAAGAATCCGACAAATCTCAGATTCGAAAATGAGGGATCCGACCAACCTGCAATTGTCAAAGGGTATCTTTTGTTATTCTCGAATAGCTCGAAGAGTCCGTCCATTTGCCTTTGAGGATACATGACCTTGTCATTGCCGTCACCTCCTGAATAAATGCAATCGACCGAAGTTTGATACGTGGGAGAGCCTACTGCTTCTATTTCTGAGCGTATAGGGTAATTTGGAACGAGAAACGGTCTGGCGTTCCGTTGACGCTCGTAGTCCTTTGCAATCGTTTCAGAAACGACAATAACAGGGGTAGTAGAAATGAGTTCTTTCTCCCATGCAGTCCATATCCGAATCGCATATCTATCAATCAGACGCCTCCTTATCCTACTCATCCGCCCCTTAAACGTAATTTTTGACATCTCAGATTTTCCCATTTTTTGTGTTCTAATGCTAGATTGGAATGGTTGGTAATCCATCTCCAACAGTATTTTCGATGACATCGACCAATATTCATGGTCATCGAAGACAAAGGGCACACCTAGTTCTGAAATTAGCTTAGCAGAATATAGATTGTGTGAATGAACTATGTCTGGAGCTTCTTGTTTCAAAATTTTCTTTAGCTGATTTTTTACTCTTTCCCAGTAATAGGGGATACCCAATCGTGCCTTGCTATTCCATTCTATTTCATAGATATTGGCAAATTTAGTCCCGTTGGTATTATTTCCTGGTTTACCTGCAAAACTAACTCTATAACCAAGCTTCAATCCGGTGATTGCAGATTTTTCTACTCGCCAATCTGGAAGGCTTTCGTGAGAGACGTGTAGTACCCTCAAATGTATGGATGGTCAATATTGGATTCAATTAATAAATCTACCACGAAGAGCTCTTAGTGGCGAGAGTTCAATTCCACAGGTT
>JAATVS010000316.1 GCA_014523695.1 Nitrososphaerales archaeon TH5895 | reverse complement strand
ATCGTGTCACTTACAGGTGAGATGAATATTTTTCCATCTCCTGCTGAACCCGTACTAACCGAGTCAAGTATAGCACTCACTACATTTTCTACTTGGGAATCAGGAACGACGGCAACGATAACGGCACGGACTGAAAATTCAGACACAAACCTACTGGTTCCTCTTCCGCTTTGAACCATGGGCTTTTCACCCTTACCTCTACCTTTTGCCTCGAGGATGGTACATCCGCCTATACCTGCCTTCTTGAAGGCTTCACTTACCGAGCTAATCTTTTCATTAGGTATAATTGCTTCAATCCGCTTCATAGGCTCGTATATATTAGCTCACGATATAAGGTTTTCAAACTATATTTGCGATATAATAAAAAAAAGTAAAATTTGATAAAACGTGAAAATATCACAGAAATGTGCCATATCATACTGAATGCCTTATTTTCGGCGCTGAGATATTCTGTTCACTTTCTCATTGAGCGTATTTCTTTTTATATACAGGGCGAGAGCATCGATCATTGGTTTCATTTTAAAGACTGATGGCACAACATCTACCATTACACCATTCTTGTCTAGCTCTCTAGCTGTAGAAGGTCCAACCGCCACGACTATCGCTAATGAATTAAGTGAATTTTGTAGGGTTTCCCATAACTCGTGTCTTTTTGCGAAATTGAATAGTCCTCTTACAGACGGGGGACTCGTAAAGGTTATGGCATCTATATTCCCGAGATTAACATTCCTCACTAAATCTAAAACCTGGGTATCATCACTTAGAAAAGTTCTAAAACCCATGCTCTCGAGGACCCTGGTTTCGTTCCGCTCAGAGGTTTCTGAATATTTATACACAAATACCTCAATAATGATATTTCTCATTCTCTCAAGTCCATTAATTAAATCTGGAGAAGAGGTGCCATGCCAGACTATTGCTATTTTCTTCTTCGTCACTCCCATACCCTCGAAGAGTTTTAACACTCCAACAGACGTGTGATCTAGCTTTGGAATAAGAATCGGCTTCAGGCCGAAATTAAATAGCGACATCTGGGTTTTTGGGCTTCGTGCAACCAATATTGAATTTTGGAGTATATTGATTAATCGTTCTTTCATTCCAAGTTCTGAGGATAAATCAATTAGTGAATATACACTAGGTCCTGTCATAAACACGACATAGTCAGGTTTGCTTTCCTTGGGGAGTTCTATAAATTTTGATACCTCGATAGGGGTACGTTCCTCTCTTTTAATTCCTGTGGTGGGAGCAATATACGGCTTTCCTCCCAGCGATCTTATGACCTGGGCTAGCTCGGCTGCTCTTCTACTCGCTGTAACTGCGATGTTTAGGTTAGAGAGGGACAATCCGTTATTACTTACTGCGCTGATCTCCTTATGTTATGCATCATCCTTAGATCTTCCTCGAAGAGCGATAGGTACTCAGGAATCGCCAATTCTATAGGATCTTTTAGCGAAAGAGGCTTACCTGTTTCGGGAGATCTATACGACTTTTTTTTGTTCCAGACCATTGAGTTGAAACTAATAATCGGCTGGGTATACTTTGAATAATTACTATAGTCTTGCTCTATTTCGGGTAGCTTACCGAGATGGATGCTTTCATCGTCGTACATGGTTGTCCATATCTCCTCAGTGATATACGGACATATCGGAGCCAGCAGTGTAAGGATAGTTGTCATACATCTATGAAGGGTATAGATCGAAGATTGCCGCGACTGACTTGAATCATCAAGGTAAGCCCTCCACTTGACCATCTCGATGTAGTGAGCTGCAAAAATGTTCCAAGTGAATTCGCGAATGGCGTTTGCAGGGATAAAGAAGTTAAAATCTGAATATCCTTTCCTACATTCTCCAATTAATTTCTGCAATTCTCCTAGCAACCACATGTCACTTTGCGCTAAGGATGTTGGCTTTTCAGAAACAGTATCAAACGAGGATATGAATCTTGCAACGTTCCATAATTTAGACAAGAAGTTCTTCGCAACTAAAATCTTTTGTTCAGAGCACCTAAAATCATAACCCAAATTACATTCTGAAGCAGACCAAAATCTGAACGCATCTGCACCATATGTCTTGATTATGGGTATAGGATCCATTACATTGCCTCTGCTTTTGCTCATCTTCTCGCCCTTTTCATCAACTCCAAAACCCATAATCCAGGCCTTTAGCCAAGGCAGCTTAGCGGTTAACTGAACACAGCGTAGCATTGAGTAGTATAACCAAGTCCTAACGATATCCTTTGCCTGAGGTCGGATCGAGCTTGGGTAGGGTTGTTGTATTGTATCTGTCTTCCCATACGTGCCTAGGTATAATGCTGTCAAGCTGGAATCCATCCAAGTATCGAACGTTCTTTCTTCTCCAACAAATTTTCCTGCTCCGCAACTGGAGCATTTATCGAATGGAGGAGCCTCTTCCCAAGGTCTGTAGTATTTGCCAGGCGGTGGTAAGTTAGGATATTTGCAATTCGCGCAATACCAGATAGGAATCTCAGTCCCGTAGTAACGTCTCCTCGAAATGGGCCAATCAGTTGCAACTGAATCCAACCAGTTCATTAGGATTTGTCTGTGGATTTCAGGATAAAACTTAAGGCGAGCTGCAAACTCCTTTAGTTGGGGGATGCACTCCAATTGTTTCAGGTAGTAATCTTGCAATGGAACAATCTCCACAGGGGTTTTGCTTCTCTCGCATAAGGGAGTCCTATGCATGATATCCTCTGTTTTTTGTAGAAAGCCATATGTCGTCAAATCAGAGATTATCCTGGCTCTAGCCTCTTGGATGGGAAGATTGGCATATGGTTCAGCTTCAACCGTAGTGCGACCATAGATATCGGTAGCGATAATTTCTTTTAATCCAAGCTCTCTAAATAATAAAACATCATTCTGATCGCCATAGCTACAGACCATGACTGCTCCAGTTCCAAATTCTGGCCGAGCTGAATGATGTGCGTAAACTGGGACTTCTTTGTCAAAGAGAGGAACAGCGACTCGCTTCCCCACAACATCAGCATAGCGTTTGTCATTAGGATTCACTATCACAGCCTGACAAGCAAAAAGCAATTCTGGTCTGGTCGATGCCACTACCATGCCTCTAGATTCATTCTTTATACTAAAGTTCATGTAAACGAGCTTAGTAGGAACTTCCTCGTATACAATTTCCGCATCAGCTATAGTGGTACCGCAGTCTGGGCATAAGTTGTTAGGCCTATTAGCAATATAGATCATTTTCCTGTCCCATAACTCGATGAAAGTACTTTGAGTTAACGCTCTAAATATACTTGAATCAGTCCTATAGTAATTCTTGAAATCTGCACTCAAACCAAGCGACTTCATAATTTCAATCATCTCCTGCTCAAGTTCGTCTAAAGCACTCTTGCATAATTCTAGGAATTTTCTTCGATCTGTTTTCCTCATCCTAATTTTGTACTTCTTTTCAGTATAGATTTCAATTGGTAGACCATTTCGATCAATACCT
>JAATVS010000315.1 GCA_014523695.1 Nitrososphaerales archaeon TH5895 | reverse complement strand
GCTACATTTTTTCTAAACGTAGGGTATGTAGAGGAGCACGTCTATTGATCCTGAACCTTACTCAATGCTATTGTACAATGATGTGCACAAACTAACGAGTAGATAAATCTCGTCAAAAAAAGGAATAATAATAAGATTTGTAAAATCTGAATGTGCAGTCTAAAAAGGATAATACAGATTGTAAATTTATATTCATCACTGGCGGCGTTATGTCTGGTTTAGGTAAGGGAGTAATCACGGCTTCGGTAGCCAAGCTTCTGCAGCTATGTGGCTATAACGTTTCCTGCGTAAAAATAGATCCATACATTAACTATGACGCTGGAACGATGAATCCAACTGCTCATGGAGAAGTGTTCGTCACTGAGGACGGAGGAGAATGCGATATGGACCTAGGAACATATGAGCGCTTTCTTGATATCTCAATTTCGAAAGAACATAACATAACAACAGGTAGGATTTATTCTGACGTCATTCAAGCAGAGAGGGGTGGAAAATATCTTGGCCAATGTGTGCAGATAATTCCTCACATCACAGATAATATAAAAGAAAGACTGAGGCAGATATCGAGAGAAAGTAACCTAGACATACTCGTGGTTGAGTGTGGTGGCACTGTCGGTGACATTGAAAGCTTACCATTTCTAGAAGCGTTGAGGCAGTTAGAATTGGAAGTGGGAGATTCTAATACGCTTGTAATTCATGTTACACTCGCACCGGTTCTGGATGTAGTCGGAGAACAAAAAACCAAGCCTACACAGCACAGCGTACAAGAGCTGAGGAGAATAGGAATACAACCAGACATACTAGCGGTCAGGTGTACCTCACCACTAACCTCTGAAGTTAGACACAAGATTTCACTCTTTGCAAGCGTACCAGAACAAAATGTGATTTCTTGTCATGATGCTCCTTCGATCTACAACGTTCCGGAGATGCTTCAAGAACAGCACATAGTTAATGCCATAGGTAACAAGATATTGCTTAATCGGAGTTTGCCTCTCTGGGGAGATTGGAAGTCCGTAACCAGAGGTTTTTACAACCACGAGGGGACAGTTGCGATCGCTATCGTTGGCAAATATGTTTCTCTTCCAGATAGCTATGTTAGCGTCTATCATGCGCTATCGCACTCAGCGGCACAGATTAGAAAGAAACTGCAGGTAGAATGGATAGAGTCTGAAAAATTTGAGCAGACAGACAAACCTCACAGCATCGAATATCTAAATAAGTTTGACGGAATCGTGGTTCCCGGAGGTTTCGGCAAGCGAGGAAGTGAAGGAATTATCAGGACTGCGGATTACGCAAGGATTAGTAACATACCTTACTTGGGAATCTGTTTTGGATTTCAGCTTGCCTTGGTTGCCTTTGCAAGGCATGCCTGCGGAATTAGCGACGCCGGCTCGGTGGAGGTAGACCCAAAAGCCAGACATCCAGTAGTGGAATTTATGCCTGAGCAGAGGGAAACTCTCAAACTAGGAGGCTCAATGAGATTGGGAAGTCATGAAATCAACATCAGAGATAGTACAATGGCTGAGAGTATTTATCGTACAGACACTATTTATGGAAGACATCGGCATCGATATGAACTCAACCGAAGATACATAGACGTTTTGGAAAAAGGGGGCCTGGTATTATCTGGATTTTCAGACGGGGACAAACGAACTGAAATATTGGAGATACCAAAACACAAATTTTATTTCGCAACACAATACCATTCCGAATTTGGTAGCAGGCTAGGAAAACCAGAGAGGAGTTTTTTGGCTTTTGTAGAGTCCGCCTCAGCTAAAGCTTGAGCTCATAAATTCGTTGTCTAGCGTCACGAAGAGAAGTCTTTTTTTTCACATATCCGCGCGTGAGAAGGTGTCTTAATGCCAACCTCACTGTTCGTTCTGGCAGCAATGTCCGAGTTGATAGATCCTTTTGACTTAGAGCACCTTCATACTCTAAGGTCTTGAGAAGTAACTTTGCACTTGGCGGCATACTTAACAAATCTTCAGCAAGTCGTACTTTTTTAGCAATTAGGGAGACTATAGATGAGTTTCCTGAAAGCCTTACCAGCTTAGCTGGAACCAAATGTTTGGAGCATTGAAGCGATTTCTTGATTCCCATCCTTGTGCCGCCATCAAGAACAATCTCACAATGATATCTACTAACTATATCGGCAACCTCTACTGTGGTATCATTTGGGATTATCAAAGGTCGTCTCGTGTTGTCCAATGAATTAACAGATACCACAACGAAGACCTGAGATTTCTGTAAGACCATGGGACCACCTGCAGACATTGAATAAGCCGTAGACCCAGTGGGGGTAGACAAAATCAGTCCATCACTATTATCGCGCCAGACAGTTTTATCATCTATTTTCAGAACATGTTCCATTAGCGTTGCACTTTTGCTTGGGAATACCGCCACATCATTGAGTACTGGTTCTACTTCCCTGCCATCTACCTTTACCGCAATTCTAAACACATGGTCTATCTCGAAGTTTCCTTTGTCTATTCGATTTAGAGATGCTTCTAGATCGCGAACATCGAGTTGGGCAAGGAATCCTGTTGAATCAGATTCGTATATTCCCAGGACAGGGGCGGAATCTGTAACCACCTTATGAAAGTAATCCAGAATTCCTCGATCTCCTCCTGTCGAGATTATCAGATCAACATCTCTAGCGACACTATAGTCGCCATCTCTCATCATCTGAACACTGAAACCACCATAATCTAAGACCTTCTTAATCTGGTGAAGTAGTGATGAATCTCTCGCTTGATTCACAGAAAGAGCGACCTTCATAAGGATTAATATCTGAGATAAACAAGTCCAATTTAAATATGAAGAATCTCATACGAAATGAAACCAACCAAGGGAATTTAGAATAGAATGCAATGACTAATTCTGAGTAGTTTGTGAATAAGTATCACGCTAAGACCACGGGTAAATAATTACCATCGAAGAAATAATAGTGACATTTTGTTCCGAACACTTCGAAAGGAAGTAACTGGATTGAAACAGGCATAATAGACTTCCACCTGGTAAACACGCAAGTCATCCTAATCCCTTAAAAAGAGTACTCGACCGATTGCTTGGACACTCAAACATAAGATTTCATTCATTGAATTTTCGCTGAACTCCAGGGGTGTGTTCTCCAAAGTATCGAGAGATAAGATTACAACTCCCTCAAAACCTGTAGCATATGATCGTTGCACGAGGTGAATTCGAATAATCTGCTTTTTCAGTGGGCATACAACCCAATTAAGCGGTTCCCTCGGATCGTACAGCTTAATCATTTTTGAATTTTGGGATGAAAGCAGGATAAGATTTAAAGGATAGCTCATTTGTAGCAACTATTGGATGCCAAAGAAAAGGGCAAGTAGAGGCAGAACAAAGGGAGGAAAGGGAAGTTCAGGTACAGTGCATTGTAGCCAGTGTGGAGCGATGGTTCCTAGAGATAAGGCGAAAAAGGTGACTGGTCGAGTAACATTGGTAGAGCCTACTCTAGCAAAGGAGTTAAAAGCCCAAGGTGCTTACATCGCCCCGTCGTCAGATGTTAAATTCTATTGTGTCTCTTGCGCAGTTCATCGAGGGATAGTAAAAGTCAGATCTGAAAGTGAAAGAAGGAGTACCGGTAGATTAAGATAATAACTTTAGCTCGTAGTTGATAGCTGTTTGTTTACCTCCAATATTCTCTGAACTAGTGTAAAGCCTGCCACTATTGATACGATTATGACTGCCCACTGCGAAGATCCTTGGAGAGGTAGCATTCCAATTAAGGCAAGTATAAGGAGCCTTTCTGCTCTTTCACCAATACCAATTCCTTGTAGTGGAATTCCAAGCGACTCTGAACGAGCCCGAACATAGCTTACTAGGAGTGAGAGTGAAATTGCAATCATGCAAGTTATTGGATTTGCCAGGGTCCCTACTGCAATTCCAATGAATACAATCGATTCTGATATCTTATCATATATTGAGTCAAGGAAGGCTCCCCTTTTAGAGGTCTTTTTGGTTATGCGTGCAACACATCCATCTACCAGATCAAAGAATCCCGAGATGATCAGGAAAATCCCGCCCCCTATTGCAATATAATAAGAATATTGATGGTCTAGTACAGATGCACTTCCATAAATTACTGCCGCTATGACAGAAGTAGTCAAACTTAATCCCGTCCAAAAGTTTGGAGAAGGATTTATTTTCGAAAACTCCTTCCCTATACTGATTAAAAGAGGTTGAATCCGTTCCCTCAATCGGTTGAGCAAACTGCAGAAGTTCCTAGAGTTGCCGACAGTATAAATCTTCTTGAAATCCTGTCTTTTTAGCTAAATTAGCGATGTTTCTGCTCTCTAGCATAGTTCAAATATATGAATAAAAGGTAAGTATTGATACTGATTAAATTAACTTCTAATGTTTCTTAATTCTTTAATAATCATAGACAGTTGAGTAGTCTGAATATGTTGGTCGCAGAAGATGACCTGAGAATAAATACTCATACTTTAGCCTACAAAGTTCTTATAATAGGTTTAGGCCAGCTTGGTCTTCCTGTAGCAAAATATGTGAAGGACAAAGGATTTGATGTGTACGGATATGATATAAGTCAGAAAGCAATACAGCGTGCAGAAAAGATAGCTTCAATAAAGAAAG
>JAATVS010000314.1 GCA_014523695.1 Nitrososphaerales archaeon TH5895 | reverse complement strand
GGAATCGATAATATCCTTGAGACTGTTCACAATTACCCGCACTTGAGATATCTTATTTTGTGTGGGAGAGAAGGCAAGGGACACCTACCTGGACAAGCCCTGATTTCGCTCTACAACTATGGAACAAGGGAGGACGGGTACATAGCAGGTGCAAGAGGCAGCAATCCCAAATTAAAATCGACCAAAGAAGTGATTTCGTACTTTAGGACCAATATTGAAATTGTCGACCTGATAGGCAGTAGAGATATCTTGCAATTAGAACTTTTGATAGATAAGTTGAGTGGACAATAAATTGAGGCTATTCTTATAAAGCCCTCCCAGCCAACATCAAAAGAAGCAGGCGATTACAATTCATTAAAGTCGATGATCCTAAAATTGCGACGCCATCAAATCTCAAGCACTAGTATTTAAAGCAAGTCGTATCTCATGGAGGTTTCATGTACTCTAAAACCGGCCTTCTGATAAAAACTGATGTTGTTGTCTGAACAATCCAATACTACCTTGTAGCAACCGACCGTCCTTGCGAAATGTAATGCATGGTTAATAAGTGCAGAGCCTATGCCAAGGCCCTCTAATCCCTTGCGAGTCACAACGTCCTCAATATGACCTGCCTTTCCCCCATCATGAATAAATTTCTGCTCTACAAGAAGTGTAGTCGCTCCGATTACCTCAGAAGTCTGTTTGTCTATTGCAACAAATATTCTGTGAAGTGGATTTGCATTGATATTGTTTAATATCAGTTCTGCTTTCTCTATATTCCCTTCAACGTTTCCCAAATCAGACAAATTCTTAAGCGTACAGAAGTATCCATTTTTTAAATCTCCTAACTCAATTTCTCTTACCTCGAATTTTAGATCTTCCTTGCTCATGCTAATAATACTTCCTCCAACACTCCCAGTCTTGAATCAAAGGCGTATCTTGACAAGAGATCGTTCCTCACCTTCAATGAGCCCTACTTCGCTTATGTTTTTTGCTTTGAAGATATGCCAGCTTCATTTCCTTCACCCATGCATTTTTCTTCTTATAGAGCCTCTTTCGCTCACGAGGCTTACACTCAGACATTATGAATGCTGCCAAGATGGGAAAATAAACTGATGAATCTCCGTAGACTATCACATTTCCATCATGAGCAGACTTGATTTTTCCCCAACTTTTGCCCTCTTGCAGTGTCGCGCCCGATAAACCCCCAGTATCTGGACGAGCATCTGTGAATTGGACGAGATAGTCCTGTCCTCCTTCTTTCAACTTAAGAATCTGGAACAAAGCGGGGCCGGTCTGTTGGAAAAAGTTCTTGGGAACCCCTCCTCCTAATTCAATTCCTCCAGAAATCTTATTCTTCCAAAGAATTGCCGCTGATTCCGCGACATCCAAAATCACGTTAGGGCTAACTTGTCTGTTTTCAAGGAGAAGAGGGAGCATATTTAGTCCAATCGAAGAATCAGCTACAGCCGGTAAATAAATCGGCACGTCATTTTCATATGCACATACGGAGAAAGACTTTTCAGGATATGCCGAGTTTTTTTTCGCAGACATGCCTAAAATGTTGCACAGGTCGGCTGTTGAAGAGTTGTCAAGCAAATTCTGCCTGTCTCTCTCTATAGCTGCCTTGACTATCTCATCTTGTTTCTGTAATGTCCCAATTTCCTTGATATATACATCATAGATACGCACGATCTGTTTCGAATAGAGAATATTGTCATCAACATCGAAATACCCTTGTCTTACGGGAAGGTTGTAAGCAAAGTGAAGATCATGATAAACATTGGCGCCTGTAGACACAATCCAATCTATGAATCCGCGCTCTATCATGGCTGAAATTGCTCTTCCCAGTCCAATTGGAGCGAGTGCACCTGCTAGTGTTAAGCAAATGCAAGCCCCTTCGTTTATCATTTGCTTAGTAATCTGTAAAGCCTCATAAAGGCGACGCGCATTGAAACCAGTTGCGCCAAAATATTCTACTAAATCGCGAATGTCCATATTGCCTGAAATGGTGGGAGGGTCTATCTTGCGCCCAGAAAAATTGTGAAATCTGTTCACTCTTTAAAGAAGTCATGATAATCACTTTAAAATGTATATGCCAAGGTATGAACGAGCCGGACTTCGGTATGAGGTGACGTTGGTTCGGCAATGCTTAAAAATATCAATAGTATTGTTGAGAGT
>JAATVS010000313.1 GCA_014523695.1 Nitrososphaerales archaeon TH5895 | reverse complement strand
TCATTTGCTTTGGCTATTTCCTTTAATGTCTTTGGGACTGTCATTTCTCTACAGGCTATATATAATGAGGCAGCTACCATTGTGGGAGTGGTTCTACCAGTTACTACTCCTTTTGCCTGCGCCTTTCTGTAGAGGTATGCTGTTTTCTCAATTACAAAATCTGAAAGACCTAATTTACTTCTTAACTTATCAAGTTCGAGGAATGCTTTCTTGAGATTTCGATGACTGCGTTTATTCAATTGAGTTCTTACATCGTGCATCCTAATCTTGTGCATAGAATAACGAACTAATGGATCAAGTTGTCTTCCATATGCATCATTATCTTTTTCTCCTATAACTGTATATAGTCCTTTATCGTAACGAGCAAGAGAAAAAGTGGAACTAGGGCGTTTTCTAGGAGCGTTAGACTCAGCACTACTCCCGATTATTGTTCCACTTTGGCCATAATTACGCAATTCTGGACCATTGGACTGGATTTTATCGGAAATTACCATTCCACAAGTACTACAAATAATCTCTCCTGATTCATAATCCGTGACTGTTCTTGTTTGATAAGATCGCGGTTTTACATTCCTTCTTTTACCTATTTGTCCATTTGTAGTTGCACAATTAGCACACGTAAAACATGTTGACTCTGATGTTAAGTTAGAATGCTCACCATCCGTAGGAATAGAAGATTTATAGAAAGTGATCATAATGAACGTCCAAAATGAATTACTCAAAAAAGGTATTTATTACTTTGTGAATATTGTGCCTGTTGTATGGTATGATTTATTTATATTTATGACAAATCCTTTCTAATGATTTTAGAATTTTTAATTACATGACGTAAACTTTTAATACCAACATCTCACTTTATATAATACTACGCATCATGAAGTAAACTTTATCCTTTTATAATAGCGCTCCACTCCTCAATACTAATTATATACATCTCTCACAAGCAGAATCATTTCTAAAGGAAGTAAAGATAGTTGCTTAAATAACTGAATGTGGCTGTACATAAATAGCTCTCAAATCTAATATGGATTATAGTAGAAATTCATAAAATAACTTTGTCTCCGTCAGGTCGCAGTACTTATTCAATTAAATTGCAATTAAACAAACTATGGAATGGGTGCTCAGATAAGGTCGTTAATAAGTGAAGTTTGTCATAACTAAAATAGATGTGCTTTAAGATTTACAGACTGAAGAGATCAGCAATCAATACGAACTGACTTGATGAATTATGTGTGTATGGTTGGGGAGCTTTCTGTATTTCTTCCTCCACCGTATACATCGTTACTTCCGATCCCAATAATAAAAAAGAATATCACCGAATAAGATCTTTTTTATAATATGTTGTGCAAGCAGCCGCAGCAGTATCCAGAAGTACTGCAGATTCAGACAGGAACGAATTTAACGGGATATCATTGGGTAGGCGTCCAACACCTAACGCATTCTGGCATAACCTTTCATGGTCGTCCTACCTTTTTAGTCACCATTTTTATAACATGTAGTACAGTAACCTGTTGGCAGTTGAGGCCTTTAAATCACTCTTAAAGAACCTCCCTGTCAATCAAGGGATATGAGGTAGGCAATCAGGTCCGGTTAACCTCCTGGTTGTTCTAGGAGCTGAACCACGTCCGTGGGGATCCTACAGTTCAAAAATGTCGAAATCATTACCAAGTTTACAAAGTGGTTATCCTTAGATGATAGCCAATAAATCCCTCAATTGGGATTTAGCTGTAGGTCAACCTATGAAGTCAAAGGTATTAGTTACATAGTTTATACCATGCGACTGCCCACCACTTAAACAACTTTCATGTATATGGCTTAACGGCGGCTTATTAGTTGAGATAGCAAGACATGGATTAGGAGTAACGTCTTTGGATGATAGAATATTTGTGATTGGAGGTGGACCCCAGCCGGGATTAACTGTTTCAGACGCAAATGAGATCTACCATATAGGTAAGACCAGTTAGTTACTGATAGAGTACGATTCTCGACTGCGAGAATGAGCATGTGGATTAAATTTGTTACTGGAAACTAGAAGTCACGTTGAATAATCTAATAGCCATGTTCGGGTCTTTAGGCACGTTTTCCCTTGTCTTGGCAGTTCTATGTCCGATGAGCTTTGTACAAGGGCAAGTACAGGCACAACAGTCAAACATAAAGATCGTATCTGATGCGTCTACGTTGGGCAACAAGGCGTTCCAACCAAATCCATTAGAGATCCCTGTAGGGACCACGGTCATCTGGACAAATGATGATTTTGGTATTCATACAGTGACTGACAACAACGGTGCGTTTGAATCTGATACTCTGAGACCGGACGACACTTTTGAGTTTACGTTTAATGAGCTTGGAACATATGATTACCATTGTATGTTACACCCCACAATGGTAGCACAAGTTGTACAACACACAATAATGATGACAATGGTCAGTCTAATGGTTACTGAAAAGACCTAACTAGCTATAGTATTTTTTAGGCATTAATAGATAGTTACCATAATAAGGAACTGTACTAGAATTGACAAGACCTGAAATTCATGGAAAGAAAAGACGAACGACTTATGGAAGAAAGAATCCTAAAATGGCAAGAGTACCATGGAAACAAAGGGAAGCATAACGTATACTCAAAGGCAATCCTCAAAAAAATGAGTAGAGGGCAGTTCATCAGATTCCAAAACAGCCCGCATCCAAACCTATGCAGAGTAATGCCAGAGGAGCAGAAAACACAGTTTAGAAAAACTGAAGTTCTAACACTATTAAGACATTCTTAATTAATGACTTCACTTGAAGTAATCCTTCTTTGCTGCGCTTTGCATTATCCTGCAAGCACATTTATGCGCCATTGTTAATATCTTTGCCACAGTCTAATAATAGGCGGCTACAAAATTTAATTATGTTTTATTGCCGTGCCGTTCGAGTTCGTGTCTAACACTGTGTTCTATACAATATTTTCTACCGCAAAAAGCACACTCTTCTGTAGCCGGAGAATCACAGTCGAGCCAACTACATTTCTTCTTTGTGTTATCATTATTGGTACCGTTATTCTTCAATGTTCTCATCACTTCTTAATATTATATTGAGGATGAGTGCTTATAAATATGGCATATACCGTGATATGCTCTAGCGAGTAACTGAAAGAGTCAAACTATAAATCTGGACCCCGAGAATGATGAAGACATGCGTAAGTGTGCTAGCGCTGGAAATGTAAAACGGCAACAAGCGTGATCAGAGCTTATTTTGGAATGAGAACCCCTATTAAGTAACTTGGCTTGTATCTACTCTAACTCTGCTCTAATGCGTCTTAATAGCTCTTCTGCACTAATTGGCTTCTTGATAAAACATCCGATACTCTTTAGCGGATGCACCTCTCTCGCTGCATCCATGTTAATCTCTCCAGCAGTCATAAAGCAAACTCTAACATTGAGGTCCCTTCGTACTAAATTCTGGGCTAATTGAAAACCGTCCATCAAAGGCATGTTAACGTCAATTAATAATAGGTCATAGAAATTGGGTTCAAATTCTACTAAAGCAGTAACTGGATTATCGAAACTATAAACCTGTATGGTTGGATCACTTTCCAGTCCAACACGTAAGGTAAAGACAATGTCTGGGTTATCGTCAACAACTAAAATCCTTTTGTACTGTAGGGGTTCAGAAGATAATGGTGTTGAAATCGAATTTATGGTGTCTGGTTTTAACTTTTCAGTAAAGACATTTCCCTTCTGTGGATCCAGGTTATTCGTAGTATCTTCTTTATTCACATCGATCTAATATTCTCTATTTATAATCAAGATGTAATACCATAGGATAAAAATTTTGTGATCTTGTGTAATAGAAGATGTAATATTGTCTATCTGATTCCTATTCGACCATGTCTAGTTTGAATGCTCTAACCTTTAGTCGAATGAATCTTTTGCTTTTGTACCTCTTGTATCACCTGTTCCAAATATTCCTTAATATCATCTTCCAAGTAAGAAGATTGAATTCCCGTCTCTTGTGTCATACTATCTTGATATCTTTTTGAAAGGGCTATTGCCCTTTTCTCAATCTCTCGTTCCATTTGGGCTGTGCCTATAGTGTCTAGTAATTTTGAATCCCTCATTGCAAAACCTCGAATTGATTTACGTAATTCAGAGTCTTGTGCTACAGATATTGCGGAGGAATAAATACCGACGAAAACTAGAAAAGAAGCCAAACCAAAAAATGATACCGTAGCGAGTCCAAATGGAGGATAAGGATCATTACCAAGGTCAGTCGCCTGATTTGAGGAAAACAGTAGCATCATACCAAATGCTGAAATCATCATATATTGTTTAACTGCATCACGATTGACATTTCGGGCGACACTCCAAAATGCGATACCAAATAATGCTCCGCCAATAGGGATAGTCGCATGGAAGAATAATGTGTAAGAAATTCCAAACAGAATTGGATTTGACGTACGAAAGGAAGTAAACATATCTACAAAGACAAATTGAAATTGGCTCAGAAAATATACCAAAGGGATACTAACAAGAATCCAGTATTTTGCTCGTCCAATTCTTTTAGAGTAACTATGAAGTAATAGCACTGTCGCAATCC
>JAATVS010000312.1 GCA_014523695.1 Nitrososphaerales archaeon TH5895 | reverse complement strand
CGTCCTCTGCCATATCCTTTAACATCTGTTCCTCTTCTTCTGGTGTCATTTTACGCATCTTAGTGCCTGGTCTAACTCCAAAGTTATCGGCATCATATACCGATTGCATGGGAGTCTTGTGCATATTAGGAGCCGCACAATAATACTCATTAATTGTGGCTACTGTACCAAGAATGTCGACAAGGATTTTGGCTCTATCCATATCCTCTTTAGTTATACGTTCCTTATCTACAATCTCTATTTGTCTGTGTAGTACATGTTTTACCAGTTCTAAGTTCTGTTTATAGTAGAATGTAAAATCTGACTTTGTAATGTCATAAATGAACTGTTTAGAGATTAACTTTAACGCCTTAAGATCCTTAGAGATTGTAGTGTTATCTACTCCTAATTTTTTGGCTATACTTACTTCAGTCATACCCTGGGAAATCATTACAGATACCTGTCTCCTGCGTTCTTCAATCTGATATTGCCTTACTGTGTGTTTTAAGTTGACTTGACTTGTCATAAGTAAATCTTGACCCTTTTCACGTTCATTTTAGACATGCTTGATTATTTATTGACACTAGCTAGCTAATATTTACTTCTCAAAATTACACAAGACATGATTCATCAAGTCGTCATATGTCCAATCATTGCCTTCACCTTTTAGACAAATGCTGAAATCACGCAATTTTTCAATTGTGGACTCGCGTAGCTGGATTGTCATAAAAGGATCTTGAGATACTGGCGGTCCAAGGGATCTGTATAGACTGAATCTGATCCCTACTATACTGACACTAAATCTCTAACCTGATAGGTAGTAGCTTTAGTTGTCAGTTTTCATTCTTGATTAAAAAGGAAAAAATTGTTTTAGACCTCTATGTACTAACTAGTTACTGGTGTTTGATATCAAGTCAAAGGTTCAATGATTTCTGTCAGGAACAAATCAAAGCCATAACAGAGCGTCGACTCAAATGAAAGAACAGAAATTATAAGGGTTAGAGGCGAGTACGGACACTAATGGATTTGGCGATAACGTACAGATTATCAGGAAGGCAATCATGGGCGACATTATGAATGAAGTAGAGTTAGAAGACAAAACAGTTCAGAAAATAGACCTAGCCCTGGAAAAAATAGTGATGAATGACAACGGTACTTCTATAAAAGAAAAGATCCGATAGAAACTTTGGACCTGTTTATTGACAATGGTATTATAGGAACCAAACAATGGCAGCAAGCATTTGTGGAAGTAGAAGACCAGGAGGTAATGCGATGCTACGTGAACCTTACAAACGTTATGCATACAACAGCAAATAACAGATTGAGCTATTTCAGAACTGGTAGAGCAGTGGTAATGTCTGGAAAGGAAATTCACACACCAACTTTCAGAGATTTTACTTCGTCTAGGGTGAAATGGTCGGAAAGATAGGTGGTATCTATAGATGACTATCAGTCGTGGTGATTTAGAACTTAGGACAGTGAAGTCTAGCCACTTTAATTTCTGTTGGACTGAATTCAGTCCCAATGAGATAATTGCCTGCTACGATGTGTATATATATCATCTGCTATACGATCAAGTTATGGCAAGAGTTGTGATTAAATGCAATGCAAACGGTCCTAACCTAATAACTGTAGATGGCACTGTCTTTGCTGCTATGTGTAGATGTGGAGCGTCTAATAGTAAGCCATACTGTGACGGGACCCACGGCAAGATTGGGTTTAAAGCAGAGCCCACAGAAATAACAGTTTTGGAATAATTATTTAGCCTATCTCTCACAGTCTGTGCAAGTAGGCTCAAAATATAAAGATCTGGATCAGGTACAGACTCTCAGAATAATCTCTTCTTTGACAACCATGGTCGAAGTAGCCATGTAACAGCTGGCATTATTACATAAGTCATGAGCACAACTAATATCGCAATCGTTATTACGACACCTACCAAGAATGGAAGACGCGCAGTTGCATTCTGTATTAAAGGGAGCAGCGTAATAAATAATGCAAAGATCACTACTCCAGTAACAATTGCCATTTTGTACCGCGGTGCTACCCTTAGAGTTTGATACAAGAGAAACAGTTATTGAACTTAATGGAGTAACACATAGAAGCATATCCTTCTCATCACCTAGATTCCATGCGTGGTTTGCCAAATGTCTCCTTCATCCTCTTAGACGAAGCAGACTTTTTTCCGCCAGGCCAGCAGCATGATGCAAGAGATGTCTCTGAAAGGTACATTGCGAAGTCAAATCCCTGGATAGTAATGGTTAGTACTCCGAATGCGCCGGATGGTCTGTTTGAAAGGATTGAGAGAGAGCCTGAGAATTCGTGTCTGTATAAACGTCTACGTTTAGACTATACCTACGGCCTGGATAAGATCTACTATCGAGAAGAGATAGAGAAGGCCAAAGCATCTCCTTCATTTGAAAGAGTATAATCTCAAATACCTAGGAAAAGTTGGTAACGTGTTTCATACTCTCGACATCGAAGCAGCGATATGTACTCAGAAGGAAGGACAAGAAATGATAGACTGGTCTACAAGCGAGATGATAGGAAGAAGTATGGGAATTGATGTAGCATGGGGGGACACGTCGAAGTTTGCCATTGTGATCACTCAATACAGAAACAACAAGGTAGAAGTATTCTGTACTCAAAGTTTCGAAAAGCCCCAGATGAATGAGATTATCGGTCATGTAATGCAACTTAAACAAAGGTACCATTGTACTAGAGTTTATGTTGATGGAGCAAATCCTGAGGTCATAAGAGAACTGAAAAGAAGATTCGGAGAGTACCAAGAGTATCACGACTTTACTGAAGAAGAGATTTGGGCTTTCCGCAACAGCAGTTGGCAGATTATCCCTGTTAACTTTCAGAAAAGACATAAAGCGATGCTCCAGTGGACTTATACGTTGATGTCTAAGAGGTTTATCAAAATACACCCTTCTCTGCAGGAGTTGATAACCTCGTTAAGAACGGCAATCGTATTAGATGATTGGAAACTAGACAAGTATCAAACAGCACATGATGATCTACTAGATGCGTTTAGACTCGCTTGTCTGAACTATGAGATTCCAAGAAATACCATTTAAGCCCTAGTTCCTGGCATGTAATGAAGTGGAAATACCGAGAAGACTAGATGAGATACCTGAGGCAGCGAATGGTAACAAGATATTTGCGGGACGATGTTTTAGAATAATATCACAATAGTTAGGTATTAGCTCTTCGTCTGTAGATACATAGGTTTGCCAAAAACCATATATAAGTTCCAAATCAAATATTTGGCGAGGTATTGAGGACGCTAGACAGCCTAGAAAATGGCACCATCAGCAAGACCATTGCAGTAATGCCAGACTTTTCTATGGACAGGATTTTGACTTTCACATCTCAAAAGCAGTTACTTGATGCTTTATCGGAGAAATCAAAACATGGCGGTGGTGCTCTTCGAGGAATTTCTGCTACTGATATAAGAGGAGGTAACGCTATAAACATTGCATACTGTCTTGCGAAATTAGGGGCTCACATCAAACTATTTACAATTGCAGATGAAATTGGATCTTTAACGCTTAACAAGGTTTTCTCAAAATTTGGTAATAACGTAGATCTTAGAATTGTAAGGGGTAATCATTGCCGTACAACTGCATTAGAATTTGTTGGTAAGAATGAACCAAGAATAAACCTGCTGATAAGTGATGTAGGAGACAACAGCTAGCTCATATAGTATACGATTCAGATATTTTATTTTAAAGATGAACCTCAGATTGAAGTATATTATCTTGTCGGCGGATCAGAATCACCTGACCGGTTACAGTATTCATAACGTTCCTGTGCTTCAGCATTCCAAACCAATAATAGACAGATAGAATCAAACCTGTGACTTTTTCTTAAGTTTGCCAAAGTATACCATGAGACCTGCGCAGATAAACCCTATAATCTCGGGAATTATGAATAAGTAGAATCTTTCTTCAGGAGCGGCATCGTAGTATATCAAGCTAGTTATTGGTCCGCCTACTAAACCTCCAAATAGTCCTATCATGATTGCTACTGTAATGACTCTATCCTTACCCACCACTAAGGATTCATTAGTGTAAATATGCCTCTTAATTTCTTCCCTCTTCTTTGAAACATGATAAGGCTATTCTACCGGACAAATTGGGTAAATGGACAGGTTCCACTAAAACCTATCTACTCATCCAGTAATGCATACACTCATGGAGTAACAGGAAAAACAATAGTACTATATGACAATCCTGCAGGCCATTCTGCTGATTTCATCCTTAATGCAACAAAAGGGACAATTAACTATATGAGATAGAAACGATATTAGTAGGGGGCGAAAAGTAACGCTAGATAGTTTGAATAAATGAGTCAATAACAAATTCAAAATAGTAGTGATTCGAAAGAAGAAGATAAGATGACAATGAAAAGTGCCGACTATCAATATGCTCCCAAAGAAGGTTTTGTCCTCACGCAGTTTCTAACTGTAGCCGATGTTAAGCGGTCAGCAGACTTTTATCTTCGCATTCTCGGAGGAAAAGTCATCCGCAGCGGGGAACCTACTATCATCCAGATTGCCAACAGCGGGTTGGTTTTGAACCTAGGGGGAGGACCTACAGACGATAAACCAACCATATCCCTTCATACCCCCGAGAACCCGAATGAATTTAGTAGCTTCATGAATATCCGTGTCGCAGACATCCAGACTTCTTATGAGGATTGGCGAAAGAAGGGAGCGGAGTTTCTTACCGAGCCAAAGAATCATGCTTTGGAGATCCGTTGTTACATGCGTGATCCTGATGGGTATATAATCGAGATCGGACAAACGACAGGTGGATTAAAAGATATCAAGGATTAAGATCACTTTCTATGTGTTAGAAGTAAATCTAGATAATCTCTTGTCTATAACAACCATAACTTGCTATCCAATCTTCATTAATAAACTCGCTAATACTGTAAATATCCTCCCTTAATGTGGGCAACTAAAAGATATACTAGGTTATTAGTGGAGATGCTAGGTATAACATATTGTTCGGATTTAGAATATATCTCTTTATATATGATAGACAATTTGTACTAGGAGAAACTTATCTGGACTTGTTAATTGAATAGTATTTAACTGGACTTGTTAACTGAACAGAATATCTTGCAAAAGTTCTCTGTTTAAAGAACATAATTTGATACCTATTCTTGTTGCGTCTAGAACTGATACAAAATAGTTTCATGATATAGTAGTTCCGGCGGTGCATGCAGGTTGTTGTCATGTAGGATTTATTAAGGGTCGTTTGAAGTTTTGAAACAAACTTGACAGTGCTCCATTTCCATAAATGATACTAATATTCGGAAAATCCCTCGGTAAGGGACAACCCCTATTTACGTATAAGTTTTAATATTGAAACGCTATAATATCATCTAGTAAATAATATGACATCAATACCAAAACCAGCAAAAGTTCCAATGACAAAGGTGCATCTACATCGCAATGCTCGCTTTTTACTATACGTATAGGTCAAATAATGCCTAAGAAAAGATGTATGCGTTTGTTGATAGTAAATGGCAGGAATGTAAATAGATATTTACTGACATGATAGATCATCACCGTCTTCCTTAAGCTGTTCCATACATCTAATGATTTGAACTTACTATTTTTCCTTTTTAAGTATAGAAAATGGAGATAACATAGTCAGTACAATCTATTACTTTTCCAGATATATATTTGGTAAGAGAAATTTCTGATCGTTATCTGTTTCAAACCAATAAAAGATCCTTGGTACACAATTGTTCATCGGAGGACGCAGGTCCCGGCTAACCCTTTTCTCTACTGCGAGATCCAGGTCAAACACAGTATATTCAATATATTATTTCTGGTAACAGGCCCGGCTAACCCTTTTCTCTAACTGCGAGGTCCACGTAATTAAGGAATCTATCCCGGCTCACAGGTTTCATGATGACTTGATCTGCGACCACATCAGACAACAACGTAATGAGTTCTTCGGCAGCATCTAGGGCGGTCACAAAAAGGATCTTAACAGTCGAATTGATTGCTCTAAGCCTCTGGTAAAGCTGTAAGCCATTAAGTTGTGGCATACGAACGTCCATCACCACTAAATCATATTTTGAAGTATCTTCTTGCGCAAATTGCCTTAGTGCCACAATTGGATCTGTGAATGATTCGACATTAAAGCCCTGCCCTT
>JAATVS010000311.1 GCA_014523695.1 Nitrososphaerales archaeon TH5895 | reverse complement strand
TGTTTCTATACAACATCAAGAAAAAACATGCTATCCCTAAGCAAAGGTATTGAAAACATCGTAAGAGTAAAACCACCTTTTAACAAATTTTTTCTGATAGCGCTGTTTCAAAGATTAAGTAACTTTTACGTGGTAAAGGAACAATATGCTACTATTTGTCCTTTAACAAAAAAAACCTATTTAATAGGAGGTAAAGGATTGGCTGAGGGAATAAGTTGGTCAAATGTAGAAATTATAGATTATACTGGATCTGGTTTAGAAAAGAATTGGATCGTTATTTCAATTTCCAATGATGAGGGATGTGCTTTAGTTGCGGAAGAATTTAAGCCGGCTCGCTTTAGAGGATTCTTTACTACTAATTTAAATCTCACAAATAGATGTCTAAGTGTTTTGAGAGATTTGTTAGAGATTAAGGTTAGTATTTGACCAACCTGCCTTCATTCCAACATTAAAGGCGGATTCAGCGTTCTGACCATTTATCAGCTGGACGCTTGTCAAGGCATAATTTTATCAATACTATAAGTAACATACAAGAGTGTGTTCTAGTGTCTATTTGCTAAATACTGTGTTAGTTTAATAAAAGTATGTTATAATTCAGAATCGTAGCAAAGCTTACCCATACTAAATAAGGAACTAAAAGTATTGCCGCCAAAATTGATATCTTATACGAAAATAATATTGTTAATATAATTGCTACCAAAAGAAATGATATATCTATTAATCCATACAAAGGAGATTTTAGGCCAAAGAACAATAATGACCAAAAAGTATTTAATATCAATTGAAATCCAAACACAATGAAAACTTTTCTATTATCCGTAGTTTTGTTGGTCCATATTAAATACAAAGATATACCCATTAGAAAATATAGTATAACCCACATCGGTGCAAATATCCAGCCTGGTGGAGTAAAATCTGGTTTTGTCAAATTGATATACCAACTTGTTACGGATGTAGCGGTAAATACCGATCCAACTATGCCAGCAAGTTGGCAAATTGTTATTGAAATAACGAACTTAATTTTGTTATACATAGCACAGGATCAGTGGAATAAAAGCATTGATGCTATAAATTCTTGTTAACTATGATACCTCTCATTCTATCAGTATAGTCGTAAGAAAATATCGATGTTGGTGTAATTTCTATAGCCATTTCATTTTTACTTCTCTTCCGCAAGAAATCAGCCAATGAAGATTCTTGATCTCTTAAATATTTTCTTATAAGTACGTCGAGTATTTCTACACCTCTAACTTTATCTAATTTTGCATTTCCCCATCCTCTTACTCCCTGATAAGGAGGTAGATCACTGGCTACTTCAAACCCGCATTTCGGATTGCTAGACAAATATCCTATGATCCTAGAGTTTTTTCCAGTAGCACAAAGAAATTTTTCTTTCAAATATATATACCATAAGGACATAGTTATAGGATATCCTTCTGTATTGATACAAGCGAGTCTTATTGGGATAAGAGAATTGGTCAGATATTCATTCACATTCATGTTTCCACTTCCTGTACTACTTTTTTAATATTATTAAACAAGATCAAGCTTTATCGATTAAATGGGACATTTGGTGATACTTCTCCGGAAATAATGGATGTCATATTCCTTATACTTTAGATATATCCTATATAAGTAATAACCTTGCCCAGGATTACTTATCCTAGAAGATCCTTAATCTCATGTGGTTGGGTTTATTTGTGGACATGCATAATAGAGAGATTCTAGTTAGACAGAGGGTTGTTAAAGGAAGAGCCTATCTCAGTCAATGAATATTTATTAACTTTAATTTGCTAATAGTCTGGATAAATCCAATCGGATAAATATCTCGTCTTCTAAGTGGTTTATGTCGATGCCATTTGGTTTTGGAAAAGAAAAAGGACAACGATAGACCAATAAATAATTCAATACAACCTCTAGAAAATGATGATTACCAGGAGATTGAAAAGATTAAGGAAATGTTGAATCCAAATGAAGTGGTCATGATGATAGCACACCAATCAAGAATTTTACCAGGTGGTTCATATATTACATCTAATACCCACATACGCAACTAACAGACGAATAATTATGCGAGACCCGTACATGCTTGGTATCAAAGAGAACATAATAGACATCCCATATGACGTAATAACCAGCGTAAAAGTTGAAAAGGGCTTGCTTTCTTCCACAATTAGATTTGAGGCACCTGCTTTAGTTGGTTCTAGAAGGCTTGGAATGATTCATGGAATTATCAGTAGCGAGACCGATAATGAAGGAGTCATTCAAGCCATTCCAAAAAGAAAAGCAGAAGATTTAGTTCAAGTAATACGTTCTGGAATGTACAGTTATGGCGGTGAGATTCGTACTCCGCCAAATCAGCAGCCTGCCAGTAGTACCTCAATTGCTAATGAATTGGCTAAATTAGCTAAGCTGAAGGGAGAGGGGATACTTACCGCAGAAGAGTTTGAATGAATCAAGAACGATCCCCTTCAAGGAAAAAGATAATGCATATCTTTTGCGCATATTTTTACTTGTAGTATTATCGTTCTATTTGTCTATTATTTATTATTACATATTCAGTATAGACGTTACCGAACCTGTCTTTAAAGATCGAATTTAAGAATAGGTCGAAAAGTCGGCTGGCTTAAGTACGGTAAACCGCCTTACCAAGAATACTTAAAACGTGCAAAGGTTGATGCTTCGGACAGTTCAGGATGTTGCTTTTTGTTAAGCTCCCATTCTAACCTTAATAATTCCCTGGTTAAGTCAATAGATGATATCTTACCTTTCTTAAAATCTTGGTTCAATTCATTAGCAATATCATTCACATATCTTAGATGCCTTATTACTTCTTTTGTGTCCAATGCCGAGTACTGATATGACACCATCTGCTCTTTTATTTGTTACAGGCAGAGATCATGGACTTGTTGTCTACGAAAGGTATTGACAGCACTAAACATTTACCTTTCTCAAATATGATCTAGCATTTTCTACTACAGTTGCCTCCTTTTCCGTCATCCTAATCCCTAACATCTCTTTGAATTCTAATGCATTAATAACAGCTTTGCCTCCATAATGATTGTTAAAGTATATTCTAAGTACTTTGGATTGTGCCCTTATTTTGTCTATTTTTTCAACCCATGGTTCCAGCTCTTCCTTATTATACAAATAGTTGTACCAATAATGACCTTTAATGTTTCTGCCATGAAATCTAACAAAAGAGTGATCAGCTGTAGTTACCGTAGCTTCAGATAGAAAGTCAAGGTTTTCTTTTGCTGGAGAATCCGTGATTACTGCTGCAATATTATAATGCCTTAGTAATTCCCATGGACCCTCTGTTCTCCACGAAGGATGCCTGAATTCGAGGGCATATTGATGATTATCATAACCAGTACTACTTTCATACTTCTTACCTTTTATTATTGATATTTCATCCAGAAACGATTCGACATTTTTAAATTCACTGACTGTGAAGCTTGGTGGTAGCTGTATTAATAATGCACCAAGCTTGTTAGCACTTTTCAATGGGGAAACCTTTCCAAGAAAAGCTTCAAAGTCCATCAGAACGTTCTGATTAGTATCTAATCTTTTCTTATGAGTAATAGTTTCTTGGAGAAAGCAAGATTATCGCCCTCATTTGAAAGGGAGTACAATCTTGCTTATCTCGGAGGGGTTGGCAATGTTTTCCATGTTGGGGATATAGATGCAGCTTTTTCAGAACCTTATTCATTAGATCCGAGTATAAGACTTCAATGCATTAAGAGTATAAGCCTGCTACAAGATTTGCTGTCCTAGCTGTTCTTGAATGGGGTAGCTTGTTAATGGCGGATCAACCTCACGGCTTCCACCAGTGCTTCTCCCATATATTCTGAAACAGACTTCTCATACGTATTACGTATTGTTGTGTTGTCAATTTTACTTTTTCAGTTAATGTGACAAAATCATTTCCATTCTGATTGCTAAAGCGATTCAGTACTTTTGATGAAGTGGTCGAATGCGATGGTGATGCATTCATTTAGGCTTACTAATTGTTGTACTGACAGATACAACAAATACAGTCAAACAAAAGCTAGAGTCTGGTCAAAGTTAGACAATACCTAAAAAAATAATAGTAAAATGGATTCAAGCACTATTTGTTAGTATTACTAACCAATCTTTTTATGATGAACAAGTTCGTGGAATTTATAACATAGTAATAGAAGATAACAAAGTGTACAATAATACAAAGATGGGCATCATGTTTAGCAGAAATATGTTTGATTCTGTAGCTAGGAATAATTTTGTTAACAACGAAGAAAATGGAATTGTGCCATGATCATAAAATTACGCTAGTCGGACAAGGTAGTAACTTGAATAACATAATATTCGATAGTAATGATTTTGCATATAATACCGCATCACAGCCAGTTGTGATGAATAATACAGGATCCTTCGATTATTACCAAGCAGACGTGAACAATGAAGATACAGACTTTGTCATGAACGGGACAATAAATGTAGTAGACCACTCTGAAAACCCTAATATTACTACTGGTAATAACACAGCTCAACCCAGTGCGAACATAGATACAGTTGGAACATTGATGGTGCCGACAGGGGATCTTCCAACATATACATCAGACTTAGAAAATGGAGGATTTTCCATTCTCAGCACTTATAACTTCAATGACATAAGGTCGGGGGATCCACAGACTCTCATAATATGGGGAACATCTTCCTCTGGCACATACTCTCTTGAAAATGTTGTTTCTCAACTAGAGTAGATAACACCTACTCTGCCATATAGTTGAGCAGACACCATTCATCTTCTTTGTTATTTATTCATTCATTTTCGATCATACTAATCTTAATAGTTAAACAACCACCGCTCTGACACCTTATTCTCTTTTGGAGTTAACCGTAAATATTAAAAGGGCCAATCTTTCGTGAGTGAAGTAATAAACATTTGATAAAGAATGCTAAACAGACACTGGAATGGCGAAGAAGTAAAGTCTTAAAGTTATCAAGTGAAGGTAGAAGTCAGTCCGATATCGCTTGGATATTACAGGTAAGTGTAGCAATTTGGACTTTGTAAATCCGTTTACATGACGATATTGTCTAATATTTTTATGAGTCGAATGTATTAATACTATCTGTAATAGAAGGGTGCAAGTTGAAAACTAAAACTAATGCTAAGGCTAACAAGAAGGATAAGAAAGAAGATTTCATAAACCTGACAGGTTTAAAGCCTCAGAAAAGACCTAAAACTGTTAACCTAGGTGATGCTAGTAACAATAGCCAATCGGATGATTTTATGAGATATGTTCCTGAGGTTACTGGATTGGAGCGGACATATGATGAATACGACAGATATGAAGATGTCTTTGATGCAAACGCAGATGAATATTTGGTAAATAAGGGTGCTAGGATAATACGTTCAGAGATAACGATTACCGATAGTCAAGGCAGGAATAAAAGACTCGTTAGAAGGCAAGATGATAATAATTATCACAAGCGGAACATTTGAGCAGGAAAGTGGAACAAAGATTACAATGGCGCAGGGATAAGGTTAGAGAATATTCTATCAAGGGATATACAGAGAAAGATATTGCCACCGAATTGAAAGTTCCTTTGACAGACATCAATAGAGATTTGAAATATCTGAGGCGGCAGGCTAAATCAAATAACATTATCAACATTATATTGACGAATATTTACTTGCAGAATATCAATATTGTTTGGATTCCCTTAACACGATAGTTAAGGAGATGTGGTCGTTACAAACACACGATAGTGATAATCAATTGTTCTAATGCACAGTATAGTGTATGGAATCCAGCTCGCTCAAAGCACAAGGAATATTCTAATTATGAAGAAATCCGTATTCTGACTTTTCGAAATAAGCTGATTTTTCTAATTTTTCTAATTTTTTTGTGAATTAGGTAATACTCGTCATTTAATTTCTGTCTACTATCTGTTATCTCACTTGATTTAGCTAGCTAATTACTATTACCACTGTCATCGTCATCATTGTCATCATCGTCATCTTCTACACCGACTACCTGATCTAGAGAAATACTTTGTCCATTACTGGAATTTATGAGTATATTGGAATACAATGTATTTTCTGTTTCTGCTCCATCTTCTATATCCAAAGCAGCAGCGGGGTCAGCTATATCCTTGATAACGTTATCATGTATCATATTTTCAGAAGAATCTTGATCTAAATCTATGCCAGTACCAGAAGTTGAAACTATGTTATTGTTAACCTCATTATTGTGGGATTCTGAGATAACGATCCCTCTATCTTCATGACTAACAGTATTATTTCTGACAAAAGAATCATACATATTTCTGCTGAGCATAATACCCATCTTAGTATTGTTATATACAGTATTATTTTCTACAGTTATGTTATAACAGTCCAGAGAACAAATGATCCCTATGGAACCATTATCGTGTACTACGTTGTTACGAATTATCATGTCATGAGTACCTGTGTGAGGGTCAAGACCGTAATGAATATT
>JAATVS010000310.1 GCA_014523695.1 Nitrososphaerales archaeon TH5895 | reverse complement strand
TTTCCACTCCACGTTCCTCTGCAGCCTTTATTAGCTCCCTTACCAGATCAACAAAATCAGATATTAACAAGAGCATGGTCTCCTCTTGATGTGTCCTATCTGAAAAAGTTATATCACTATTTCTATTGATAACGCCGTCCCGATCAGAAGGAATCTCTGTTTGTTTTTTAGGATGTAAATTAATAACGCAGATACCTAATCGAGGAACAGTATCTTTTAATCCTCTTACCTTCCACCAATAATGCCTATGCATCAAAACAAGTTGTAGTAGCGGAGTGTTTGTCATAAGTCCTCCATCCCAAAAATAACGCATGCCTTTCTTGTAACCACTGTCATTCATAATACTAGGTGTCTTCAAGTCACTCTGTCTACTGCTAGTTGGTTCAGAGGAATAGCTTTCAACTTCTATTTTAGCAAAATCAAAATTGACTGGATAAGATCCGCTTGCCATAACTTGATCTGCTGTAATCCCCTCATCATAAAGGACTACGTGTTCAAATCCGATTTCCTTATCGTTGTGACTGATAAATCTCCCGTATTCTGTTTTTCGTGACCCGTCCGCCTTCGGATAGCTATCGAAAGTAACTGGGACACCATCTGCGACGTCGACTGCGACAAGTAAGAGTCTTGGCTGATCGTCTTCTTTAGTAGTAGATATTGGAAATTTTGCAAATCTCTCCAGACTCCGTCTCAGAGGTTCGTTGCTATAACGATACCAAGTATTGTCCAAATCGTAAAATTTACTGTCACGTGTAGGTCTATGAGGATAAAAGACATTTGGTACTCCAAATATCGCAAACTCTTTAGCTGAAAAGTACCTCCTAGCTTCTCCTGTGGCAATCTCTATTAATTGCATGCCAATAATCCCACCAAGGTTTAAAAAAGGGGTTAGTTTCCACCATTGAATCTTTGGAGAGGTAGTTCCAGAAATCAACAAGCCTCTCAGGTGACCCCTCGTAAGTCTGATTCTCCACAACATAACTTACTAGAACAGCAGCGTTGATAGCCCCAATTGAAGTGCCTGCAACTATATCAAATGTAGATCTCCCTTTCCTTCCTTCCTTAAGATCTTTTTTAGAGAGAGATTCGTAAAGCGCCCTGTACGCTCCAGCCTCATAGGCACCAAGAGATCCCCCACCTTGAAGTACTACCGCCCTTTCCTTCTCTGGTATATCCATCTTCTTATTCATGTGACTAGGCTACTGATAGGATTAGACGGAAGTTAAGGTAAAAAATCTTGTGATGAGTGAAGGTGAACGCAATGCATGAAAGCTCTGACGACAAATGCACCTTCATCGAAAGTAGGAAATCGACAAGATTTTAGGAGCCAACATCCAATTCAAGAGAATAATCTACATTTGACTCTCTCTATGAAGGTACAATGTTGGTACAGGCCACGTACATGAACCCACTAGGTTTACATGTATGTCATTAACACGGCCGTAAAGATCAATAAAAAAAATTTCTTCGCTAGAATTTTGCTATCGCGGATCTAGCTTAACTGATTTTATCTATTGGCCTTTTTAGTTTTTGTACGCTCTCTAGCTTTCTTTATGACTTCAGCCGTCTGAGGAGCTGCTTCCTTAATATCTTCCACCGTCTGTCGGAACGATTCGGCTGCTTCATTTGCTGATGCAACGGTTTCGTCTAACGTCTTGGCAGTATCCTTGATCATTCCCCTTTCCTTGAGATCTCTAGATATTTTGCTTATCTCCATAGTGGTATCCCTCATTGTTATAGTCGCTTCATGGACAGCTGCAATCAACTCGTCAATCGCTCCGCTCTCTCGTAAAGCTCGTACGGTATCTCTTATGCTTGCCGATATATCCCTTATTGTACTTGCGACATTCTTTATCGATTCTATTTTTTGTTGAATATTCGGATCCACAGTTGTTGTTGTAGTTGTTGTTGTAGTTGTTTCTGATGCCGCTTCTGATGCCGCTTCGGATGCTGTTTCTGATGCTTCTACTTCTGCCTCTGCTTCTGCTGCTTGATCGCTCATATCTGTAGTGCTAGCCGTGTCACTTGCGCCAGTTACATTACTCGGTCTTGTTGTTCCTTTAGGATAGGTCATTCTAATATTATTAATGCTTTAACGTTTATATAAGATGTATCTTTGAATGCCTTTCCATATTCATACGCTTGTCCTTTCTGTCGTTTCGAGGGACTGTGGTAACTGGGAAAACATATACCAACTGTGTATGAGTTATAGAATTATTTTCCCTAATAGTATACTACATGAATCAACTATATGATTTAATATGTTGGAGAAGTACAAAACAAGAAATCATGATGGAGTTAGCGTTTGTGATATGGCCTCCTAATTTCTCACGATATCAAGCATGCAACGAGACAATACTAACACAGTGCGTTTGCCGGTTAACAAGCTTTAATGATTATCTTGATCTCCATGACTACGCATAAGAAAATTGAGAGTATCTATCTTCAAGACCCCTAAGTATGTACAACAAATTTAAATATAGACGAGTACTATTTTTTTACAGCGATGACGTTTCAAATATCTAAAGATAATTCTTCTATTACATATGGAACTCAAATAAGACATTGGACAGTGGTCGCGTCCATTGCGATATCACTTTTGTACATAATCCTATCAGATGTCGAAGATGTTATGGCGCAATTGGGAGTTACCACTGACGAAGAGTTTCTCAATAACTTTATAGGATTGACAAATAAATCCGGCGCCTTAACAAATTCATATCAGCAAGAAATTGGAAAATGGGAAAATAATCAATATAGCAATACCACAATCATGATGATAACGAACGATACTGTCGCACAAATAAATAATCTGATTGACGAAACAAATAATCTGCAAATACCAGAAAAATTTAAGGATGGTATTTCATTGTATACAAAAAGCTTAGAAGCAGAACGGGACAGTTATAAACAGTTCGGCGACTTTATCAAGACCGGAAATCCCCAATTAAATGAAACATCAACGGATCTTCTAACTGACTCACTGAAATATGAAATAGAAGCGTTTAAAGCGATTCAGCCTTCGCAATAGTAACGTCAATTCCAAATGACACCAGCACCGCCAAGCTATTGTTTAGTAATAAAATGACGGTATCATTAGCTCTAATTAAGGGATGAGTTTTTTCGACCATGGCATCACAGTATGCCTCTATTACAATATTATGATTTCCAAGCAATTCCTTTTTTGGTCTTCTGATCTTTCGTGGAATGCCCCAACACCCATGTTATCTTTTGAATGGGTTTTTGCGATTATTCCTCACAAACGGGGCTTGTTGTACCCATAGTCTGTATCTACAGCATTTGTAATTATTAAAAGTTCAAATATAAAAACAAGTCCTGTAACCTTAGGTGTGAAAGCTAGATTATTGTCTGACGATAGAGTCAAGGTCGAAGTTATCCGATTACGACCTAAAGCATTGCTCAAAAATGTTAAACAATATGCATTGGACAACTATTCAACGGTAACAACTAATGAGGTTAAGCATTTGAACTATCATAAATCAGAGTCCAAGGAATTGATAAGAAATGTCATTTGAACGACTTGAGATTAGACGACAGGTTGGTATTGGTACTAAACTTGTACTGATTGGAGGTATCCTTTTTGTCATAGCATTCGCTGCACACGGAAGCCAGCCTAGTTTGGGATTCGAAGAACAGAGTCTGTTGTCTTTGGTCATAATGGTAAGCGTGCCCGTTTGGGTTATTGGAGGGGTATGCCTTGGAGTAGCCGCAGACAATTGGCTAGTATCGAAAGGTCAGGGCAAAATGCATTAGATTCAAAATCTAGATGCTCCAAGAGTAGATATCAAAG
>JAATVS010000309.1 GCA_014523695.1 Nitrososphaerales archaeon TH5895 | reverse complement strand
TCCCAAGGCCAGACTTCCTCGCGCAGGCTCTCTCCTTCAGCCAGTCTACTACATAATTAAATTCAGATCTTATTTCATCGGGAACGATATCCATTCTAGTAATGCACTCGTGAGCTAGGTCTTTCCATTGGACATCACTGTAATTAAGAAACCATTGATCACTTAGTACCTTTACTACACATTCTTCGCCACACCTACACTTGACTGGTTTTTTGACAAATTCGTAAAGGATTTCTCCAATTCCGTTCTGCAACAGTTCAGATCTAATAAGATCCTTTGCCTCTGACACCGTCATTCCAGCATACTTTCCAGTATTTTCTTTCAGCCTTCCCTTGTAGAATTCATGAGAATATAACTCAGCTGTAGCTTTCTCCAAAAGCGGATCGTGTTGATCCTTTACACCTAACCTTTCAATTACGATCCGAGATGGAACAATATTGTCACCTTCGTAACCTTCAGATTCGATAATTGTTATTGGCTTGACTACGTTGTAATCATGCAATTCCTTTGAGATATTACCATTTGTGAAATCTAGTAGGGCTTGAAAATCGTAAGGAGCGTGAGCTGGGACTGACATAACCAAACCACTGCCATCTTTAGGATCTACGAAGGACGCAGGATATACGGGAAGCTTGTTCTGCGTTATAGGATTACTCGCATACTCCCCTACTAATTTCATCCCATCTATTTCGTGATCAATGTCCACCTTATGACCTTGATGTTTTAGTTTCATTACTGCATCACGACTAATAATCCACATAGGGTTGTTACCTTCATCTACACGTGCGGCTACATATCTCACATGAGGGTTAACCCATAGATTGGTAACACCATAAACAGTTTCAGGTCTTAGCGTAGCTACCGGTAACACATATGTGTCATCTAGTTTGAATTTAATCAGAGTATATTCAATGAAATTAGGCTCTATGTCTCCCAATGTATCATGCTGGCTAACGGGATTCTGGTCTCTAGGACACCACCCTACAGGATGAGAGCCTTGAATTATAAGACCTTTTCTCTTGAGAAGGTTAAATTGCCATGAGATAAATTTAGAAAATGCTTCATCGATAGTAGTGAACTCCCTCCTCCAGTCTATTGAAAATCCCATTTCCTTCATACCTTGTTTTATTTCTTGGTGGAAAAATCTTGCTATATTCACAGGTTCGTTAAATGATTCGATAACCTCTGAAGGAACGCCATACACATTGCGAAAAGCATCATATAGATCCTTATCTCCAGATAACAATCTACGAGACATCGCTAGTATGGGTGTACCCGTATAGTGGAAGCCCATTGGAAATAGAACATTGTATCCTCTCATCCTCTTGTAGCGAGCGTGAACGTCGGCTAGTGTGTACGTTCTTCCATGCCCTATATGCTGAGGAGAATTTGGATATGGATATGCAACGGTTACCAAATATTTTTGCTTTGCAGAATCAAGATTCGATTCGAATGTTTTTTGTTCATCCCATACTTGTCTCCACTTTCTCTCTATCAGATTCCAATCTGGACGAGCAGCGTGCTTTTGAGGGTGTAGATGCGGGTCAGGCATGGCATTTCATCGCCCAATGGTTTGTGAAACCATCTCTTCTAGTGATGACATAGTTTCTCGTATTTTGTGCTTAAACTTCCCCCCTCCCTGACCAAATGCAGCATTTCCTCCCCCGGATCCCCCGAGGGTCAGTGAAAGCTGCTGGGCTATGTCGCCTGCCTTGATCCTTTTTCTTGCCACTTCTCCAACAAATGTAATAACTCGTACACCTTGACCTTTTCCAATAAGTGCGACAAAAATTAAGGATGGATCATTCTGGGTCGCTGTCTCACCTAATGAGATATAGTAATCTTCGTCAAGCTCTTCGTCATGAGTACTATACAACTTGATTCCATCAGACGTGATCACTTTCGCATCTTTGAAAATTGTATTCATCACGGAGGGTAGAGTTTTCCTTACGATAGCTCTAAGCTTCCTTTTGGTCTCGTCAGCTTCGTCAACAGACTTACGCACCGATTCTACCACCTTCTCTTTGCTTGCTCCTAGGACGCGTGAGATGGTATTAAGCTGATTATCTTGTTTTTCAACAAAGTCTATAGCAGCCTCACCTGCTACAAATTCTAGTCTTACTACACCATCCTGAATTCTTTCAGTCCTAAATATCTTTATCAAACCGATCTCACCGGTATGATTAACATGAGTTCCTCCACAGGCTTCTACATCCCAATCCTTAATATTTACAATTCTGACAGTCCCGGATGGCACCACACCTCCCTGATAAATTCTAAAGGAGTAATTTCTTTCCGCATCGATACGATCGAATGTGTTTATTATTACCGGATTATCCTGTCTGACAACCTTGTTTGCGGCTCTCTCTATTCCTTCGATCTCCTCCCGGGTAAGTGATGAGTGGTGGGTGATATCCAGTCTCGCATAATCCTCGTCCTTGAACGCGGAATTTTGCCATACCCACGGCCCAAGGATACTTCTCGCAGATGCATTTACAATATGCGTAGCAGTATGGTGTTTAGTGATTAGATCTCTTCTTCTTGGATTTATGCGGATCCGAACCGTCTTTCCTGACAAGAGGCCCTTAGAGGAACTTACCTTGTGAATTACGATATCGTTTTGCTTTATTACGTCCAACACTTTAATTCCTTCGATATCGCCGGTATCAGGCTCCTGACCTCCACCTCGAGGGTAAAATATGGTCTGATCAAGTATAACGTATTTGTTTTCTACGATTGCCAAGATCTTTGCATCAGATTCAGTCATCAAATCATATTCATAATATAACATCCTAGTTGGTTGCAGTTCTTCAATGCCTGTAATTGGCTTAAGATTGTGTGATGAATGATGTGATTCATGTAGTTCAGATAACTTGGCATAAAAAGCCTGAGGAATACTTTCGATTGCTCCTGACTCAGTAAGGAATTCAGGCGTGATACCATCTGATTCATACAATCTTATAAGATCATCAACCGAAAGGCTTTGCTTCTTGCCCTTTATTGAAGAGGTAATGGAATTCATTCTTTCCTTAGACCCAAGATATCTATTAGACTCAATTTGTAAAATTGTTCTAACATCATTTACATGTTCTTCTAATTCTGGGTACATCCTCTTCAGATATTCAATGTGTATGTCAGCGATTTCAGCCAAATCAAATTTCCAACCCAATCTTTCTAGTATTGCCAATGCCCTTCTAAGAATCACCCTTAGATTATAGCCACCTCCGACGTTTGAAGGAATAGAACCATCACTAATGGCAAAGAGTAGAGTCCTCGTATGATCAGCGATAGTATACATTGCTTCGAACGGATTAACGATAATATTCAAATCTTCAAATGAGATTTTCATTTCCTTCACAAATGTGGCTTTGAGAGCTCCTAGATCCACCTCTGATCTCTCTAGCGCATTTGAGACAAACCTAAAGTAGCTTCCAAGTATTTCTGTATCGAGCATCGTCCCAGTTTTGCTCATCATCTCATTAATGACTGGACCGAATGTACAGTCATAACTGGTAGGAGTGCCCATTGTTATCCATGAGAAACGCTCCAATCCTGCCCCCATATCTATAATCCGGTGTTTCATTGTTTGATATTCATTTTCATTTCCTTCAAATTCAGTGAAGACTGCGTTACCCAGTTCAAGCCCATTGACAAAATATTCTAGCGAATATCCAAAAGCACCTGCACCCATCCAGACGTCCTCTACGAAGGTAATGGCCTTAGGATCAATTCCCAATATTTTCGTCAACAATTGGTAATCTAAATCCATGCAACGATCCTTCCAATATCCTCCTTCTGCATCTGCGTCGCAGGTTTGTCCTATCATGCAAAAGGTTGTGTAATGGCGGCCGCTGAGGCCTACATTTTCTATGTCATTGAATCGAACACACATTTGAGGTACTACGAAAGGATTGGCAGGGAGTTCAAAAAACACCTTGTTTTCAACTACTCTCTGAAAATCAACAATAGAAGCTATCGTATAATAAAGGTCGTCGCGCCATCTGCAGACAACAGGGTACCTGTTTATTATAGTATGTTCATTTGATCCAAAGAATTTTTCGACTTCCTTCCACGTATCAATATAGTCTAAACGTTTGCTTGTTGGGGGATTTCCAAGAAATCCATAAACCTCATGATCGGGGCAAACCGTCCTATCTACAAGAGACCAAAAAAATTTACCACAATGAATACATTTGTGCCGCTGAAATCCAACTTTATCAAAGAGTGCTACTTTATAGTATTTGTCCGGATTAGCAGAAAACAGAGCAGAAAGTTCCTTTTTGCCCACTACTTTGTATGCCGTGTTAAATAGAGTAATAACGGTTTCGATCCTTGACTTGAAGCATGTATTGATTCACAGAACACCGCGATTCTGAGAATGACGG
>JAATVS010000308.1 GCA_014523695.1 Nitrososphaerales archaeon TH5895 | reverse complement strand
TGCAGGGAAATAATGGTGTAGATCCATCCATTCGTCTTCGGCCATCCAATAGCTACAAAACCATTTCTTTGATTTCTGATCATATTCTCCATGTTCGGGCAATACTAACTACAAACTTGTCACAAATTATGGGTGCTATAATACTTTTGGTTGATATTTCAATTCCATGATGGGCGACGATATAAAACGACATAAGTCGATGATTTATCTAAGGGATTACTCTTGGCAATATATCTCCAAGAACATCTCTTGCGTCCTGTCCCTGTCCGAGCGAATAGAAGTCAGCCTCATCCAACAAAATGGATGATACATCTGGTAAACCACGCAATGCATCCAGATGATGCGAAGATACTTTTTATGTGTACTTCATTCAACCTGATGATCGTTTCTTTGCTATCAAATGTAGCAAGTCAATTATCTATAATCAGTTTCTTCATTCTATCGATAAGAGTGATAGCAAGATTTTTGTATAGTAGAATCCTCTAAAACATAAGGAAGATCAGTAGAGATGAGATCTACTAACAATTACCTTTTGTCAAAGTATATTAGATCGAAATCTCAGTTGATACCATTAAATGGATTCTGCAACTTTTGAAACAGCTATTATGAAGAATAGTGTGTTAACTTGACCCAAAGTCCAGATATAATCAGAAATAATGCTTTCTAATGTTATAGAATAGTAGAAATATATCACCATATCAAGTTTATACATGCCACAACAAAAGCAAAAACAGCAACAGCAAATAGACTACTATCAACAGTTCATCGATTCACTTAACAGATCAAAATTAACTCAACAGAAATACATTCAAGTATTCTCTTATTATTTGAAGTGGTTAGGGGTAGTAAGAATGATGCCAATTCTTTAATCACGGAATCGCCTGCCGAAGTTAGGAAGATTGAAGATCAAATCATAAAATATATCAAATACATGATCAATAACCAGAAGTTAGCACACGCAACCATCGAGCTTCAACTGTATGCGATATTCCACTTCTACTCAATTAATAGAGTAAATCTAAATCGCAATTACATTTCTAAGTTTAAACCAGTTAAAAGAAGAATACATAAAGATCTTGCCTATTCACACGAACAGATATTACATTTACTCAATTCCACAACGGACCTAAGGCAACGTGTTATAATACTATTATTAGCGTCGACCGGAATGCGCATTGGTGCTTTACCTAATATGACCGTTGGCGCATTATCTAAGATAAGTGTCGAGAACGAGTCGAGAAGGTTACACTGATCAATTATACAAAATAACCGTCTACGAAGGAGAGCCAGAAGAATACTATACATTCACTACCTTTGAGTGCGCAATAGTATTAGACCAATATTTAACATATAGGCAGCGATCTGGTGAAGTACTAAAATCTAGTTCACCTTTGATTAGAGAACAATTTGATTCTAATGATGCTTTTCAGGTGACAAGACCCCAAATCCTAAGTCTAGCTACATTTTATGTTATGATGGATAATTTGCTTTGGAAATCAGGTTTAAAAACAAGAACGAGGCGAGAAGAGAGGGTTCGACATGAGATAATGAGATACCATGGACTACGTAAATTTGCTATAACCCAGATGATTAAAGCCAAAGTCGATTTTTCAGCCAGAGAATTTCTCGTTGGTCATAGACAGAGTCGTGGGCTAGACGTAAACTATGACCGAACTGCAGAAGAGGATAGATTGTTCGAATATTTGAAGGCAATGGACTTATTAACAATATCTCCGGAGAATCGACTTAGAAAACAGGTTGCAGAACAGGAATACACTATTCAACACAAACTGGCAGCGAAGGATAAACAAATTGAAGAAATGATGCGCAAACAAGATCAGTTTGAACAGTTGATTCAATCGCTTATTGATTCAGGACAGTTAATGCCTTCTAGTTCTAAGTAGTATTTAGCCTACTTTCAATTCACAATGACTAAAATATTTGTATTTGGTTTGCTTGCAGAATTATAGTAATTCAGTCTTTATGATGTAAATTCACTTCATTTCGAGTGAAGACTGGATCGTGGGGATGACAAGCAATAATTAACCGTATTTATGACATCCGATTTAACTTTCTTATAGTTATTCGCCTTTCGATTATTTGTCGCATTGTGTCCTGACGTTTTTGTGCTTCGGAACGGCGGGTTTTTAAGTACTCCTTCTTGTCATATTTCCACTTATTTTGATCTTCTAAAGATGGTACAAATCCCTTCCAAGAGTATCTGCTTTGATATTCGGTCAATCCATTTACGAGTCCTGGTAAGTATATCACTTGTCTCAGTTCCTCAGGTGTTGGTCTAGGGCATAAGCCAAGAAACCTTTCGGTTAGTTCGTTATCCCAACATTTAGAAATCGAAGGATCACTAGTGAGAAAATCTTCTGCCACACGCTCATACAGTTTCTTCATACCTCGTAGTCGTCTTCTAAGACCATTCTCTTCGGGAGTAATCTTTCCTTCGTTCCAATTGCGTGCTTTACATTTGGCACACCTATTTGGAATAGGACCATCCTTACCATTAATCCTATTGATCCACTTATACTTGCACATTGGTATTCAATGATCCCAATTCGTGATATTGGCATTGGTTTCCTTGCCACCAATAGTGGTATATAAATTGTATGCACACCATTAGTGATCTGAAAATTATTTTTTATTTAATACATATTTTTGCTGAAAGTCAGTAAATGAATCTAACTAACGATCGACATACAATTACTATCGACGACAAAACATATCAACTACTAAGAAAGAGGGGGAATTTCGGTGAAACATATACTGAGGTAATTTCAAGGCTACTTGAAGGAGATGCCAGTCATGATCATAATTAATTATTTTCTTTCGAGGCAATGTAAGGAACGAAATCACAACCGATGTGCCGGAAGATGGACGGGTATAGGTATTGAAGTGATTTGCAATTGTCAGTGCGATCACAAGGAGTCAAAAAGAGAATGATGAAGCAAGAGACCAATACAAGTATTGACGAGTTAAGGGAATCATTATCGACGCTATCTTTTGATCAGTTGTTACAAGAATTAAGAATGATGAAGCTTAAGCTAAAGGCAATAATTCCCATAATTTTTGAAAAAGGAAAAGAAAAAGGACTCAAGGAGATTGAGATAAGAAATAAAATAAAGGAGATGATCGACGTGCCTGAAAGAACCCTTAATCCCTATTTACCCGAAAGCGCCAAAAAGCATAGGTATCCTAAGAATCGCAAATTGGCGGATTCCGCCAATTACACTGAGAATATAGAAAATTCTTCTAATGGAAAAGCCTCTGCAAAGTCTTTCAATATGAATAACACCACTTATATTAAATCAAATTCTGAACCGACATCTGATGTTATTAGTAGACCCGCCCAAAAATCATTATACGTATATGGAAACTGGACCTTAGAAGAACTTATTTCTAAATATCAGGATATAGTGATGGACTATACGTGTTTAGAGCTACAATTAGAAAAGGCTACTATGAGAATTGAAGAATTAGAAGAAAGCCTAGAAGAGCAAGGAGTAGTATTTTATGATTATGATGCCGATGACAATGACAGGTAACAGTATCATAAGAATTTTCAACCGATACAGCAATCATCTTTAAGGTATGACAGATCTTGATACCGCCATTTGGAACCGGATGATGGAAATTGCTCAAACTGAAAACAGACCTTTTAGCTATACTGACTTTGTTCCTCACTTCAGCGTCTCTGGACAAAATTGGTCTATTAGATATGGTACATTTCGAAACAAAGTTTCATCATTCCTTAGTCAGGGGATGGTCTATGTTGTTTATCGTTCTCCTCAGGC
>JAATVS010000307.1 GCA_014523695.1 Nitrososphaerales archaeon TH5895 | reverse complement strand
TCAGAGGTATGGATACCTATTCGAGAACGAAAAGAAAAAAATGTGGATTGCTGAACCACATGTTCAGATGTATCTTGACAGCCTTTCTAAGCTGTTGCCAGCACTCGAACAAAATGTTGTCGCAAAAAGGAAACCCCAATAGACTAACGGTTTAGTCATTTTGTGATCGTTTCAATTGTCTGATGAATATGCCTGAGAGTAAAAAAGGGAGTTTATGACCCTTAAAGGCATCAGTATTTGAGATTGTGTTGAAATACGACATACCAATTAGCGTTTACAAAGATGGGTTATCACGTATATGTTATTCCTATAGGCTTAGTCCGTTACTCTTTTCGGTTAGGTGTGTCGGAAGCAGGGTAATGAATCTACTTGCGGATGCTTTTATTTTGCATCGACAGAGCTTGTTCTAAAATTGCAAGTGAAACTATTTTTCATTAATTTAGAAGCGATAAATGGTGATATCACCAAAGTAGGAATACTTATCAAAAGGAACAGGGTCTGAAACGGAGCTAGGACCGATACAGCTACCCCTGATCCAAATCCTACAAAGAATGAAATTAGACTTCCTGCACATGTCGGGCATCCTACAAAGAGCCCAGTAGTAATACCTATTCCGCTCACTACCGACAGTTTTTTGTTCTTATTCTGACTTCTTGACATACTAAAGAAAGAGACCATCAATGATAGATTAAATCCGACCATTATTGAAATAGCGATAGAAAGTACAAAATTGACTGGAATTATCAGTATCGTGAAAAACTCAGTTAGATACACAGACAACATAGGAACGTATCCAGGTAGATTGCAGCAGGGCGTAATAATGAATGAAGGAGTCACAATTCCATTCCCATCGACTGACATGTTAGGTTCGTATAGCAGTATTTGTGACAAGAATGCAAAGCAAATCCAGTAAACCACAGAAGATATTATCATAATTCTCCAATATTTGATATCAGTGAACGTAATCACCAAGTAAGAACCTAAAGGGCTCCCCTTTGAGTAAGCTCTAGCCGTTTCAGCTCTAAAAATCCGATAAATTCCATAGATACAGATAGGGATGGATACAAAAGTCCAAGACAATACGATGTTTGCAAGATTCATGAGTCGAGTGCTCACTTCTAACGATTGATTGTCTTGGGAACTGGTTAGACTACTATAAATTACAAATATCAATACCAGAGATAAACTACTTAACAAAGCTACCCTTACACCTCGATTTCGGAGCTCCGTGTAATTCTTGACGTCAAACACCATAGAAGAAATTTCATACTGTGACATTAATCTGTATCGAGCTATTTACGGATCCAATTTCAGAAACAAAATCTTAACCTCCTAACTTAAACTTACTTTATGAAAAAATTGTAGACAACGCTCTCAGCAGGGGCCATTCGTTAATGTACTCCTGATCCTATGAATTGTGTTTTTTATTTCAATATTAAACGGAATGCGGTCAACACAAATACCTTACAATGAAAAGGTACTCAAAAGTTGTCTCCATAATTACGTGTGTGATCGTATACCTCCTCTTGTGGAGAAGTTTTTTTGCCATGATTGTCCAAGTTCTTATGCAATCTATAATCTACGATCTTTTCATGTTCTTCTCTTTCGTGATGTAACCTATCCTTTTCATGAATGAATTGCTTTCCGCAGTTATGACATTTCACAATTGGATGATGGTGAACATGTCTCGCATGTTCTATTAGCTCATCGTAGCTTTTGAATTTCTCTCCATCTTGATCGCATTCGTATTTGGTGTGGTGAAATAGGTTCATACGGTATAATTTTACTAAGACCTGATCGATGTATTAAATGCTTTTGGTGTTGCGTTTCAAGCTAATTCGGTAATTCAGACCTGCCGGTCAGGGTCATGACTTGCCTAGAATTAAAAACTATGAAGTGCTATGCAAAAATGATGTGAAGTTATGATTAAACACGATGCTATTTTGAACCAACCTAACTCTGAACCTCTATCCTTGTTATTGTTGAGAGATGTCTTCTAAACGGTTAACAAGGCTTCTTCGAAGCCTTAGATACTTCATTATTACGAATCGCATTTTCTATTTTTAGTCCAATCTTATCTGAGATTTCACGT
>JAATVS010000049.1 GCA_014523695.1 Nitrososphaerales archaeon TH5895 | reverse complement strand
TGCTAGGATTTCAATTGATAGAATGGAAATTATTTTTGGCATAGAAGAATTAATTTCTGAAGGCATTATGTCGATGGAAGAAGGTGATGAAATCATGAAAGAGGCTAGAGAGGTCATAACTACTGAACAACTATTGTACAGAAAAAGAAAAGACGAAATAGAAAAGGCATACAATGAATATGAAGAAATAATTAATGCTAAGGATATGCCGTTAGAATGTAAAGAAATATTGTTAAGTCCTGGGAGAGACATAGTTAATTTAGTTTCCAAGTTAGATAATGCGCAACGCAATTGATTTGGTCATTAGCAAGCTGGGAAATATATCTACAAGTCTACAGGATTCGGTTGGCAGCTTCCTCTTCATGTAGACGTTTAACGCGAATAAATGGATAGTCAGATTAAAATTAGTCTAAATGTGACCTACTCAATTTGTTCTCTCCTTTTTTCTCCTTTTTTCTAGCTAGTTAAACAGAATTACAACCAATAGCTGAAGTGAATTCTATGAAGGCCGGTCTTGTATTACCTCATCTTGGCACTGAGACTACAAAAGAGAGTATTGAAAAAATAGCGGTTGGAGCTGAAAATGAAGGCTTTGATTCGTTGTGGGTTGTAGAAAGGCTTCTATGGCCGCTAAATCCACAGACACCATATCCGGCGACGGAAGATGGGAGCTCACCCACTTTTTATCAGGCAAAGGATCTTTCACAGTATGCCAGGTAACGAAATAATGATTAGAAAATGGTTGGGAGAAGGCAACTATGTATTTGGCTAATGCTCTAGAGTAAACAGTGCCATGAAAATTATGATTCATCAGCTCAGAGAACATGATCTGGCGGAAGCAGATCGTATCTTCAGATTGGCGTTTGGTAATTTCTTCGGACTTCCGGATCCCATGAGTTTCGCTGGGGATGCAGACTACGTAAGAACACGCTATTATGCTGACCCCTCTTCCGCCTATGGAGCAACTATTGTTGATAATAAGGGTGGAGGCACTAGTAATGGTAATGATGATCAAAAACTCGTAGGCTCAAATTTTACGGCTAATTGGGGTAGCGTTGGATTCTTTGGGCCACTTACTGTACATCCAGATTATTGGGACAAGGGTGTCGCTAGATCTCTGATGGAACCAACAATGCAACTCTTTTCTAAATGGAATACAAAACATTCTGGTCTCTTCACCTTTGCGCAAAGCCCAAAGCACATATCTCTATATCAGAAATATGGGTTCTGGCCATATTTTCTTACGGCGGTAATGTCAAAGGTAGTTAGTCCGAATATGGTTAATGGCGCTAATAGTGAGAGCCTCCAATGGTCAAAGTATTCAGATGTATCTAAAAGGGAGAAAGGAAGTGACGAATATTTAGTAAATGGTTGTCGTAGATTAACAACTGCTATTTACCATGGATTAGATTTAAGAGTTGAAATCATGTCCGTCATAAAGCAACAGCTTGGAGACATAGTGTTGATTTGGGATCCTAATTCTACTAACAATACTACTAGTCGTAATAGAGACATCGCAGGATTTGCGATATGTCACTGCGGCAAAGGAACCGAGGCAGGTAGTAATACTTGCTACATCAAATTTGCTGCTGTTCGGCCGCCACCAACATCAGATAATGATGTTTTATTTGCTGCGGATAACTTTGATAGATTAATTGATGCGTGCACAACTTTTGCATCACAGCAACGGCTGTCCCATCTGGTGGCAGGTGTCAACACCAGTCGTCGGCAAGCATATGGAAAGATGTTGTCAAAAGAATTTCGTATCGATATGTTAGGTGTTGTGATGCACAATGGAGTTGATGTCGGCTACAACAGGCCTGATGTATATATTATGGATGACTGGCGATAAGTAATTTATGGATCTGATTGCAAAATGCGCAAAACAGGAAGTTCGACGATTCCATAGGAAAAAAGTTTCAAAAACTGGGACTCATGCAGTAGTTAGGTGACAAGATATCTTATTATTGTCCATTATTTGTTGTACTACTTCCACTAACGATATATAATATAATACTCATATTATTGTGCCTATGGTTGGAACAATTCTAGTAACAGGTGCTACGGGTACTGTGGGAAGTGAAGTTCTAAAGCAACTTTCCAATGATGCCTCAAGTTATAACATCAAGGCAGGTGTTCATTCAATTGAAAATGCTAACAAGGTTCAGCAATATGACAGAGTTAAAGTTGTCCAACTTGATTATGACAATATGGAAGGAGTTGAATCTGCCTTCAAAGATGTAGATAAGCTCTTTTTGCTTACTCATCCCTCCTCCAAAACTGTAGAACATGAATCAAATTTGGTTACTGAAGCAAAGAAATCTGGAATCAAGCATATTGTTAAACAATCTATAATGCGTGCCGATTTAGGTGCTGATGTGGAGGCTATGCGCTTGCATCGGCAGGCAGAAAAATTGATAATAGAATCTGCAATTCCATACACATTTCTGCGCCCCAATGAATTCATGCAGGGGTTTATTAATTTTCAGGGTACTACGATTAAGAGTAACAATGCTTTTTACGTACCAGCAGAAGATGCAAAAGTTAGTTTTGTTGATGCTCGTGATATTGCGGCTATAGCCGTAAAAGCTCTGGTGGAAGGAGATAAACATTACAATAAAACCTACATGGTTACAGGGCCTGAGGCGCTGTCCTATCATCAAGCGGCGGATAAACTTTCTGACGCGACGGGTAGGAAAATAGATTATGTAAATATTTCAGAGGAAGAGACTAGAGATGCATTGAAAGAGACTGGTATGGATGATTGGCTTATCAATACAATTCTGGGACTATATACGTTATACAGAAATGATCATGCCTCAGAAGTATCATCTGCAGTTGAAGAAGTAACTGGAAGAAAAGCAACGACCTTTGTTGAATTTGCAACCGATCATGCAGATGCGTTTAGATGATCTAAAAATCAAGCTAGGTTTGTTACCCCTTGGGTGACAAATAATGATAAAATTGGTAAATGGAGTACCAAAAAAGCTAGTAGAAATAGACGAACAAGTATCATTTGTTGAACATATGGATGAGGATGATAGTACTGCAGTAATATCGATCAATAAATTTAATGTAGATCCAGATGAGGTTGATGAGTTCTTAAAGGCATTTGCCGCCACTGATTAGAGCACAAGATATATTAGAAAATAGTACTTCATTGCAGGATCGCCCCTACTAAATTCGAAGAGTCCGAATGTTGATTTTGCAATTTTAAGAAATTCCGTTAATTCATTTTGCATAATCTTGACAGAGCTGTTCTTGTCGTATGCGCTGATTGTACGACAGAACTCCAGTGATACCTTGTCCCATAGTATGCGTCATATCCGAACGATTGATATTGTTAAGGTGATCGGCCAAACTTCTAAGTCTCTTTTTTCTCTTTTATCCGCCGGCTGTTTAGACGTATCAATCCGTATTATCCATCAAAATATTTAGAACTTTGTTCATTCACTAAAGTCCTTTTTTGTTTGTGAAAGGATAAGTTGACTGATAGGTAAGCCGGCTATGTCCTCAACTGCAATTAATGCGAGAAAATGAAGGGCAGTCCATGGTATAATTCGATAGCAATATATTCAAACTGGCATGTCACCACTGTCACTGATGAGCTAAAGCAATATTATACGATTTAAGCACTACTTATCACAACCCAATTAAGGCTTTAGTCTATCAGAAAAGTAAGGGATAATGTACCTTATTTTTCGAATCATAAGTTTATTTAAATCGGTAACAATTGAATTACGGTAGATAGGGATATACGAATGTATTCATCATGGAATGAGATGTATAATCTATATCTAAGGAATTTCAGAATGATGAATGAATACCTCATTGGCTATATGGAGAACATGAAAGCTTTGAACGAGTCATTTGTCAAGGCATCACATAAGATGAATGAGGAATCTGGTGAATTAGTTAAAAATAATGAAAACGTTTCATCTTTTTATAC
>JAATVS010000306.1 GCA_014523695.1 Nitrososphaerales archaeon TH5895 | reverse complement strand
TTCACTTGCACTGGACTGGAATTTAGCGTCAGGGGCGGTGCAAACTGGAAAAATATCCTGAGGAACGTTAAGCGTCTAGGATTGATGTACAATTTACGGGAGCAGACGAATGCAAATCAGAGCGCTGACGCCAAAAATGTTGATGGCGGTAAGAGTAGGGAGCATCTACTTCATGCTGACGTAAAAAATAATGGCGGCCACGACAGTGAGCTAGTTTGTTCAATTGATGGACCTGTTAGTTTATTTAAGTTGACCGATAGATATGGAACATCCATCGCGAAGGTTGTTCCGTTCATCGTTTCATCAACTTGGTGGTACATAAATGCATCTATAATTAGAAAGACAATGTCTGGCAAGAAGATATATGAATTTAGAATTTCATCCTCTGATGTGCAGCAAAGCATTCTGAGTGAACCATTTCGTAATGACAAGAACAGTAATAATAGTAATCGTAGTAGTAATAGAGATAGTATTAATATTCATAGTATTAATAACAGTATTAATGGTCGATCAACTTCATCGTACTTTGACAGTTCCATCGAAGAGAAATTTGCAATTAAGTTCGAACATCTTGCCAACAGATGGAAAATTAAGAGGGAACCTGACCCCCTTATCGTTGGCAAGGGAGTTGCATTTATCCCTGATTTCTTATTTGAGAAGTATGGTAGAAAAGTTTATCTAGAGATTGTGGGATTTTGGACGAAAGAGTACCTAGAAAAGAAATTCCAAAAAGTTAGTGAAATTCTCCTTAACAGTAACGTCGATCTTTTTGTTGCAGTGGACGAAGAGCTTTCATGCTCTAAACCTTTCAATCCATCCATCTATGGCATATCCAAAAATAGGATTATATTTTTCAGGAAATCTTCAGTTCCGATTAAGAAGTTACAAGAATATTTAAAATCAATCGACAAGGAACAAATTGACGCAAAAATGTTCGATTCAGACCTAAAGATAAGATTTGATGGCACAAAGGATGTCATTTCTATTGAGGAGATTTCGGATAGTTACAAAGTGCCAATCGAAATTGCTTCCGCAGTTGCCTCAAGAGACAACGATGTAGACTATTTAAGAATAGATTCATGGTTCGTGTCCAAGGCCAAGGCCAATACAGTAGCCAAACGTTTAACTAGTGCTATGAAATTTTCTGAGGCCTGTGTTATCTTATCTGAAAATTTTATTCCTGAAATTTGCCACGCTGGGCTAATCTCAAAGTTAGGTTACGACGTTATTTGGCAAAGCATGGATTCTGACGACGCTCTGCTCGTTAAACGTAACTGAAAAGCAAATATGCTTATATGAATACACAAGGTCGAAAATAAGTAAAATTAACTTGATTTCGCTAGCTACATCAATGGATGGCGGGAAATGATTCTTTGCCGTTCATCCAAATCATATTATTCTTCTGATGATCAATCGACTAGCCATCTACTGTATACCGATCAACGATCATGAGCCAAGTATTCAACAGACCGGATTGAAAAGATAAAACTTGAAGGGATCGTTATGAAAGTTATGGTTCTCCAACCGAAGTTAAGATTTAAGCACTTATTATTTGCTAGATCTAGTTGGGGTGGGCTCCTCAATTCATCAACCGCTTTCTCAAGTTTGTCCTGCTTATTTTGCAACTCAGCAATGTACTTTGTCAAGTGCCCGTTCATGTCATGATTATAGATGGAATGGTGGTTATTGTTCAAAGTATCGAGTTCCGCGCGGCCACCGTACTTACCTTGAACGCAGAAGAGACATTTCACGCAATTCATATACAATCACCAAGCTCACTCATGATTTTCAGTGGTGGTGGTCGTTATACCGAATTGAATTACAGTGTTTCATTTGGGAAAGAGTAGATGTCTTCATATAGGCATTGTTTACGCATGCAGCTCTCCTCAATTCTACTTCTGTTAGTACAGAAAGTGGTTGATACAACCCCATACGTATCGCAAATCATATGGGACCGCTTTCTGTTTTAGACCGATCCTGGATAGATCGACACTTAGGAAGACACTTCACAACAGAATAGTTTTCAACTGCAAATCAACATGAACAAATGAACTGATGCATTACTCGATGCCATATTTAAGAGAAATCTTCTTATTTCCTTTTATTTTTCTCCAGACTGATCTTAAAGTTTTATAATC
>JAATVS010000048.1 GCA_014523695.1 Nitrososphaerales archaeon TH5895 | reverse complement strand
TTGCTGTAGCGTTGGTTGCTGTAGCGTTGGTTGCTGTAGCGTTGGTTGCTGTAGCGTTGGTTGCTGTAGCGTTGGTTGCTGTAGCGTTGGTTGCTGTAGCGTTGGTTGCTGTAGCGTTCACCTCTTCAGATGAAGCCTGAGAAGTATCTTGCGTAACGTCATCAGAGGCAGGCAAATTTTGACGATAAATTGATTCTATTACTCCAGGTACTGGAGAAGCTTGCCCAAAGACATAATACACTAAAACACCTGTAATCGCACCCAAACCAAGTATAGCTACAAAAGCTACTTTTCCAACTGATCCCATCTTGGCAGGTTCATTAAATACTGACCCCTATTAAATCCTTGATACCAGAATTCGTTCTGTATTCACACCCGTAATATTCAAATGACGAATCGCGGATTTAATTTGGATCTATAGGACTCATTCGTGATCATAGTAAATCATCAGGCTATGATCACACTCAAGAAGTAACTTTTAATTTGTCTATCGTTCAAGAATGTTAAATACCAAGTTGACCAAGAATCTAGCAAAGTGCATTTGGTGCAAGAATGCTGTGGTCCTGCGGTTCAAACCGATGGCTCAGTGGAATCTTGCAGGAGATGGCTATCTTTGCGGAGATTGTTACGGAAAAAAACTCGCTGAGTATTATCTCACGCCTGATCGTAGGAATCTTACAAAGCAATCCAACAGAAATGCATAGGAATATGGCAATAATTGCTCTTACTGGAATTAGTGATGAAATGATCACTTCTTCGAGGACAATTGAATATGTGTCCTATTTGTGTTACATCCAAAGAAGGTAGATTGGGATCATCTGTATGACTTTTGTTTCCTACGCCTAGCACTGGGACCGCCAAATTTCTTTGATTCAGTCTGCCGAGGATCGCCCGCCAGAAAATGGCGATCGTATTCTGTGATTTTCCTCCTTATCTCTTCACGAATGCTCTTTGACAAAGGATGATCTTTAGGGTCTCTTCCTCCTTTCCCCTCTCCGGCCAGAGCTCTAGAAATGGCAACTGCGCTGGCGAAAGCTTGCCCCATGAATCCACCTCCGTGTACCTTTACACTAAGATCTATCTTATTTCTTATTTCTCCGATCAAATGGATTGGAACCAACACCACCTCTCTTGCAACTTCTGGTTCCATGACTTCAGCAGGGATATTGTTTATTCTGACTTTTCCGTTACCCTTCGCTATGGTGGCAGTAGCCCTACTTGTCTTACGTTGTCCTGGATAAAGATCTATCTTGTTCATTTATTGTATTCGCCCTTCCATCCAATTTGTTTGGCGACATCTCCAACGGTAATATAATATGACTCGGGTTTTCTTATTCTGCAATCTTCGAAAATTTTTGGCTCCTCGCGGCTCAATTTTTCAGGCACGCCAATATATACCCTCAATTGCTTGAAAGCCTCTATGCCACTTGCCTTGCGTTTAGGGATCATACCTCTTACCATTTTGGTCAATATTGTGTCAGGCCTGCGAGGGTGAAATGGACCATGAATGGGGTTAGTGACCGAACTTATCTCTAGATCCTCTTTATAGGTGTCTATTGTTTTGTACCTGTTTCCAGATATCATGGCTTTTTCTGCATTTATGATCGATACTTTGTTACCTTCCAGCAAAAGCTTGGAAATGCGCGAACAAGTTCTGCCCGCAATGCAATTTGTTATATCAACAATAATTGTTGACGGTGGCTGCTTTTTATCCAATTATCTTCACTCCCGATCCATTAGGATACCTTTGAATGAGGTCTCGAAGCTCGAGGATCTGACCACCAGCTTCATTTATCTTCCTCGCAGCTAATTTTGACATCGAATAAGCGTATACTATAATTGAATGACCCAAATTTCCGGCACCGAGTATTTTACCTGGAACAATAATCACGTCACCTTCCTGAGTAAACTTTGACAATTTATCTACATTTACTTCTCGTCTGTTACTTCTCGCGTTAAGAAGTCTGCGTTCCATATCTTTCCATAGGGGCGCCTTTGTACTTTTGGATGCCGTCCTAAGTGCCCATACTGTATCTGCGATAACACCGTCAGTTTGCATGACTTGTCTAGGCATGTTAGCTTTTGAATCCCCAAATAAATGTACTTGCTTATGTCGTTCCAGGAACTTGCAAAGATGTGACAGCATCGGTAAAGCCTTTTACCTTTGAATTTAGCCTCTGAATAGCAGCGTCTATTGTCTCTTCTGCCGTAAGCGCCCCGGTAGTTTCGACAGTCAAGATTGATTGATTTTGTTCGGTTCCATCTGTAACTATCGAACAAGTGGTCGGCTGCCACTTCGCATGAGTGCTTCCCAATCCAAGTCTGGCATAAGCTTCAAACTTTAATTTTTGAGAAGGTGCTAAAATTACGATTGGAATACCACTGCTTACTGGTCTAACCATGTCGTCTTCCGAAACCAATTCTCCTGAAGTTATGATCTTGGTTTTGTCAGTGGCTTCGGAATCTAATATTAACAACACTCTGCATTTTGAGCAACCTAAAGAATTATTACAATCACAATCTTGCGGCAGAACAAATCTATTTAGATCGGTACGGAGCGGAATCAATCCTAATCTATGCGCGATTGCTTCGTCGTGCATCACCGATGAGTTTTCCATCATAACCACATCATCAATTGCCAATGTGGGAACTTCACTTATCATAATTCTTCTGATCGCATTAACATACTGCCTGGGAACATTGTTAAACCTTAATACGATGCGTTCATTAGTTTTACTCACAAGATCTAGAGAAGGCGCCGGAACCAACTTTACATTGTTAACCAGAGGCTATTAAAAATCTACCGAAAATAGCCCGTCGTGACTCATAATATTCGGCTCAATATTCAAAATCTCAAAAGTGAAACTATTTTGTTCACGAACTCGGTAACAGCACACTTGGATCATTAACTCCTGCGGGTATGTCTTCAGAAGTTGTGTCAGACATGTTGGGAGTGGAACTTGGAGGCAATGTTGGATCATTAACTCCTGCGGGTATGTCTTCAGAAGTTGTGTTAGACATGTTGGGAGTGGAACTTGGAGGCAATGTTGGATCATTAACTCCTGCGGGTATGTCTTCGGATGTGCCAGCACCTGTTGCATTTATCATAGGTAATGGCATGGACAGAATGAATGTCAACGCAGGTAAAAATAAAATCATTACGATGACTCCGGTTTGCAAGGAAGAAGGTAGAATCACAAAATACTATACTTGTCCCATACGCTTTAAACTTTACTCGATGAAAGACAATTGGGTTGGGTCAGCTAAGTGAAAGACTGGACTCGTACAGTTTGGCGCTGGTTATTGGTAATTGAAGGGTCAGGATCTGAATAGGTCACATTCTGCGATCGACGGAGCATTTAAGGGAACCAAAAAGGATTTACGAGCTGGTAAATGATCGAATAGGAGAACGACCATATTTTTTCATTATTCTGTCCTTCGGAGCTTTCCTGGCATTTGATAATTGAAGCCATCGCGATAGTTGCGAACCAAAAATTAGGCAAACAACTTGTTCATATCTTAATCAAGAACTAATATCATAAAAAAAGAATATTGGGCTAATAATGAAACAGTTAAACCTTATTATTATAACCATGGTGCAGACAGAAAGCTAGTTATGTTTTTTATAGTGCCTACTATGTGGAATGCACTATAATGCAAAAGTCACGACTGCTAGCTGTCTTTCCAGGTCTTGCAATTTTGGGCGTGCTGGTCTCTTTGGGCTCGGTAAACAATGCATCAGGGTATACTGAAAACCAATCAGGCATCCAATTTGGTTGTTTTCAGACTGACGAAAGTACCGGTGATTATCTACTTGATGACGAAGGTAATTTGATACCATGTGAAATAAATTCAGGAGATAATGCTTGGATGCTTACTGCTTCTGCTCTCGTTCTCGTCATGACACCAGCCGGTTTGTCCATGTTCTATGGCGGTTTGGCACGACACAAGAACGCTGTAAGTACAATTCATATGGTTTTCATGGCTGTAGGACTGGTGACTGTTCAATGGGTTCTTTGGGGATACTCCCTAGCGTTTGGTCCGGATGCAACAGGTCATGGCTTTATAGGGAACTTTGATTGGGCTGGTTTGAATTATGTATTTCATGATGTTCCATCAGATGTGTACGCTATAACAATACCTCACATGACGTTTATGGTCTTCCAAATGATGTTCGCAATAATTACACCGGCTCTTATTGTTGCGGCCTTAGCGGAAAGAATGAAGTGGAGTGCCTATGTAGTATTCGTAGTTATTTGGGCTACTTTTGTGTATGATTTTGCCGCCCACTGGACATGGTCTCTAGGTTCGGGAGGAACTGCAGTGGGCTGGACTGGAGCGCTTCCATCGCTTGACTTTGCAGGGGGTACCGTAATCCACATCACATCAGGTTGGGCAGGATTAGTTATCGCTATAATGCTCGGCCGACGATTAGGATATGGAAAGGTTCCAATGGAACCACACAATATCCCTCTTATAGTGTTAGGT
>JAATVS010000305.1 GCA_014523695.1 Nitrososphaerales archaeon TH5895 | reverse complement strand
CTGCTCAATCTCTTAAAAGTGTATATAGAGAATCAGATTGGGCCTGCTGATTGCACTGCTCTGGGAGCTGCTTATGACCAGATTGTCACAAACAATCTACCTAAACTTATTGAAGTAGATAACCTCATTTTTTCAATGAAGTTGGTTGAAGAAATAAGAAACGCTTCTTCTAGATCAGGAACACAGTTGCTACGATGCGTTGGATCATTTGTCACGGATCATTTGACAATGAATGGATATCTAAAAGCCATTTCTGCAAAGAAAGCAACTGGAGTGTTTCCAGTTGCCTTAGCAGTGTCAGCTCATAGCCTTGGGATCCCCAGGAATAAAGCTGCGCTGATCATGCTGTACGGGTTCACGGTGAGTATGGTGGGAGCTGCTCTGAGGTTGGGGATTTTGCAACACTTTGACGGTCAGATGATCATACATCAATTAAGAAACACGCTTATAAGTACAATCAAGTCAAATATAGACAGGCCGTTAACCGGCATTTGGCAATTTGCTCCCGGTATAGATCTCATACAGATTTCACATGAGAAAATGCTTTCAAAAATGTTTATAACCTAAACCACTAGTACAATTTTTATGAGTTCTAAAAGGATCCCTCGTGTAGGAGTCGGCGGGCCAGTAGGTTCAGGTAAAACGATGCTCATAGAGCAGTTTGTACCTCTTTTAGCTGCTAAAGGTTACAATATTGGCATAATATCAAACGATGTAGTATCAAAGGAAGACGCAGAAAGGATGAGAAAAAATTTGGCAACTGAGAGAGGGTTAATGCCCGAAGATCTCGTTATCGGTTTGGCTACAGGAGGATGTCCCCATACAGCCGTCAGAGAAGATCCATCTATGAACTTGTCAGTAGTTGAAGAGATGGAAACAAAATATACGAATTTGGACCTGATAATTATTGAGAGTGGGGGAGACAATATTACAACTACCTTTAGTCCTGCTCTCGCAGACTACTTTATTTATATAATTGATGTAACGGGAGGTGATAAGTATCCACGAAAGAGAGGTCTTGGAATTGAGACATGCGACCTACTTGTGATTAACAAGATCGACATTGCCTCGATTGTCGGCGCAGATCTGAGCATAATGGAAAGGGATGCAAAGATCGTTAGAGGCGACAAACCTTATGTTTTTGTCAATTCAAAGAAAGGACAAGGAGTTGAGGAGGTTGCCAACCACATTACCAAATACGTCCTATTTGATCAGCCACCAAGAGCTATTACTCCAAAGGCGAATCAGTAAATGCCTTGGAAATAACGTTTGATTGTAGTACAGTATACTTCTTAAAGAGGCGTGGGTGAATTGTTCTGTGACAAGTAACGATATCAATGACTCTGGCGGGTCGATTGGCAACTCAAAAGAAAAGATTGAGGCTGATATCTCCGATACTGGTTCAGGTGATACTAGCTCGCCAGATTTTTATATTCCATCGGACACTCCACCGGAAGTTCTTGCGTATGGATCAGACCTTCCACAGTTGGAGGTGGGAAGATCAGGAAAGATAGGCGCCCTCACTATAGAATTAGAAGATGACAACGATCGAAGAAAAACCATCGTCAGGGATCTCTTTACAAAAGGACCTCTACATGCACAGCGTGCCCTTTACTTGGAGGAATCCTTACCTTCAATGGCTTACTTGTACATTATGTCAACATCAGGGGGGATATTGCAGGGTGATAGATATAGGATGGACATAGCTTTGTCCAAGGGTGCATGCGCGCATATCACGACTCAAGGGGCGACTAGAATTTATCGAATGGAGCGGAACTATGCCACCCAGATCATTAATGTTAATTTGGGAGCTAACTCCTACTTTGAATTTATTCCGGATCAGATCATTCCGTACAGAAATTCAAGATTTTACCAGACCCTCAAAATGCGGGTGCATGACACTGCTACGATGATCTATTCGGAGATGGTTGTGCCGGGTAGGGTGGCTAGCGGTGAATCTTTTGAATACGATATATGTTACATGAAGGCTGTTGGTTTGAATCAAGTTGACCAATTGAGATTTACTGATATTGCAATTCTAGAACCACGAGAAAGAACATTGAGTCAATTGGGAATACTTAGTGGTCGTACTGTTGTAGGGAGTGTGTACCTACTCTGCCCTACATCAGCGGTAAAATCAATTAAAGAGGAGATAAATTCTACGCTTTCACTCAATAATGATGTTATGGCTGGGGCTTCCATCATGCCGTACAATTCGGGGATGATCGTAAGATTGTTAGGAGATGGAGCAAGCGCACTGAGAGCTGCGATTTTTGAAGTAGTTAGAATTACTAGGAAAACTATTCTTAATGCAGAGTTCAGCGGGATTAGGAAGGG
>JAATVS010000304.1 GCA_014523695.1 Nitrososphaerales archaeon TH5895 | reverse complement strand
TCCAAATCCTGATTTAGCTGCGGCAGCTGTTCTTAACTTTTGAAGATCTTTTTGAACCCGTGATACTTGCTTTTGTAGCTGGCTAAGTTGGGATTTAATCTGTTTTATTGATTGTGATTGAGACTGTCCTAGTCCCCGTCCTGCTGTAAAGATGGTCTGCCTCTGTTTCTGCAAAGATTCAATTAAAGTTGTTATTCTATCAATCTGATTTCCGTTCTTTTCTACCTGTTTTGAGATATGTGACAAGTATGTAATCGCTCGCCTTCTCTTCTGCCTCTTCTTGCTAATACGAGATTTTTCTTGTGATTCTACTATTATCTTGTTTTGCACCTGCAAGTTTTCTTTCTGTGGTGCTATTGCAGGCGTCTCTTCCACAAACTGGTTTTCTGTTAGTGAAGGTGAAGTTGGTTCCTCTTCCCTTTCTTCTGTCATATGCTCTTACATTATCTTGTTAGTCATAAATATAATTTCTCCTAACTTATACTAGGCATAAATATTAGCCGGAGTATAGCTAAGCTCGACTATCGTAGAATGTCTTCTGCTGAGCTTAATCAACGATCTGATGTAGGGTTCGTAAATCAGTCTACTACTTCTAATGATAATAGTAATAACATTGTTGGTAGGCATAGAATTTATCCAGTAACTGAGGGTATACAGTCAATCCATACTGCAGACGTCTATAAAAGATATTTCAATCACTATCTAGATTATGTTAAAATACATGATCTCCAAGTCTTGTTAGACTTCAGTCCTAAAGTTATCAAACAAATGTTAATCGATTATATTCTATATCTAAGAGATGAAAAGCCAGGAAAAAAACTTGCTAAAAGTTCGATTAAAGTCCGTCTCTCCCCAGTCCTCTACGTCTTTCAGATAAACAACGATGACTTTAATCTAACACTTCGTAACTTCAGGATTCATTTACCATCTGACGATAAAGAGGTTGTTAGCGAAGATAGACCCTATACAAGGGAAGAGATTGCTCAAGTATTACAGAATGGTTGCAATAATGATCTGCGGAGTAAGGTTGTGATATTGTTGCTCTGTGGCTCGGGCTTAAGGAGGGGTGCCGTATCTTCACTTCGGATGGAAGACTTGATACCTATGGAATACAAGGGTCAAAACGTTTACAGGATCAATGTCTACGCTAGGACTCGTGATAAATATTTTTCATTTACGACTGTCGAATCGACAAAGGTAATCAGAGATTATTTAGACTACCGACAACGATATGAGGAAAAACTAACAGACAAGTCCCCTTTAATCAGAGAACAGTTTAACATAGGTGACCATCTACGTATCAAGAATCCTAGATTTGTCTCTGATAAAACGATAGAATATCTCATTAATCAGGCAGTGACTAGATCAGGAGTTCGTAAACCTGGAGTAGTCCACTTGAGCCATGGTATGCGCAAGTTTTTTGTCTCACAATGCGAGAGTTCACAAATGAAATCCCTACACGTTTCAATACTATCAGGTCATAACATTGGGATAAAGAAATACTACTACATTCCCAAGGATGCGGAAGTCTTGGAGGATTTCATGATTAACGCCCATGATGCTTTAACGATAGATGATAGTCAGAGACTTCGACAGGAGAACCAAGAGTTAAAGTCTACTCAGGCCCAAGATATTGCCCACCTAAAGAGAGAGATGGATGAGCTTAGAAAATTTGTCTTTCCTGGCCCAGTTCCTCAGGATAAACAAATGCGTAAGACTTACCTTAAAGTCGTAAAATCCTATTACAAAGATGAAAAAGGAATAGACATCGATGTTGATGATCTAAGTAATAATCTTGAATGATGTTGAGTGTAGCAGTAGCAACTTAATGAGTTAGCTCAATCAATGTTCTCTTCGGGAGTTATAAAGATTACAGCAATAAATAATAATAGCATATAACTTTCATGTACAGCTTACAATTTCAGAAAAGGAGTTTACCTGGGTTGTGTCTGAACGAAATTTCTACAGTTGTTATTACACTTTTTTTGTGAAGACTTCTCGCTTAGTCTTCGCCGGTTATAACTAATTTCTTTGCCCCACCTATGATCCTCTAAAGCAGAAATCATTTTTTGCCTTCTTCTGACATATGAGCCAATCGTTGAATGATAATTACTCAATATGGGAAATAACTCATCATTAACATCATATATTTTTGGAAATCTGATGCTTAACCCTCTCCACAAGGAGTCTCTGACTTTTTCAAAGAATTTCATAGTAACTTCAAATTTAAATTCTGATATTGGAATTCTTCCCAGCCTACTTTGAAATTCCTCGGCGATCTCTTTCAGTACTTCAAGAGCAAAGTTCTGCGGCAAAAAATGCATAAACTTGTAATAGTCTAAGAGAAATGGAAAGTCCTTCCTTCTCACTTGATCTAAATGGTTTACGTTTGGAAACGAGAACGAGGCCAAGGGTTCATCATAGTAAGGATCAAAATCCTCTACATCATCTCTGTTACACTTGGATATGTTTTCAATCACTTCGTTGAATACTTTATGATCCGATTCAACTAGCGAATAAAGTAATAGCCCTTTTATTCTTATGGTCAGTATTTGATATTGCCGTTTGTTAATTACTCTCGTTCTCATATTTTCATATCTTCTCACTTTTTCATTTCTTTCCTTATTCGATAGTGAAGGGTCTGATCGAATCTTACCAATCCTCCTTTCAAAAAAGAACTTCTTTTGCTGTCCTTTATCATTTAGCTGAAAATTGAGATACCTTCGCAAATTCGTGCCTCGTGCTACAGAGCTCTGTGTAACTAAGTATACACATAAACCTTTACTTCCATTCTCGACCTGTATGGGAATTTCACTAGATTTAGATTGTTGTTGTAAGCCATGACCGACTTTTGAAGAGTAACGATGTAGAAATATTCTTACCTTTTCTTCGTACAATTCCTGCTTTGGATTCAGTTCAATTGTAAATAGACGTCTACACGCAGTCCCAGTATCTAATACTACGTGTAACACTATTTGGAGTACACCATTGTTATTATCGAGAATTATTAATGATGATTCTTCTTCAAGAGAATAATTTCTTTGCTCTAGACCTTCGTTTAAGGTATTTCCGTGTGTAGTAACGCGGGGGACAGATATCCTTACATTCTTGTCCCAGTTGACTTTTCTACCCCAGTACTTTATCTCTTCTTCATCACCAAGAAATTCTTTTAGTTTATTTATTAGTAGTCTCATATCTTTTTCTATGGGTGTGCGACTGTGATGGTCATTCAGATGCTCTACATCGCCATAGTATTGCTCCTTAATGTATCTCTCAGTATGAGAGAGTACTTGTTTGTAATTTAATAACATCCCTAATGTCTGGTAGTCAGACGTGGGACATAAGAAATCGAGAGTTCTACGAGCAGCTTCGGGGTGTTTGTCGATCTTCTCAAGCAGCGAACTGGCATCTAGGGTATAATTTTTAGACATCAATACAGCTCGCAGAGCCTTAATTAGCTGCACTAAGAAATCTGATGTTTTTTTGTCTTCCTCCTCCTTTACTATCTCAGATATTACTC
>JAATVS010000303.1 GCA_014523695.1 Nitrososphaerales archaeon TH5895 | reverse complement strand
AGTCAATGGCGTGTGAAAAGGGACATAGCCACTCTTGCATAGAGGTATCACTGTTGTGGTAGATGTTCAACTTGCAGGAGATTTGGGATTTGGGATATCATGGCTACTGATGGTTTTGACTGTATCGATACTTCTTGCAGCTGGCTTCTTCATATATGTCATACTTTCTACCAGATCCAAGCACGCCCTATTGGCAGGCTTTGATAAGGCAAAATATGAACTAAATAAATATCACGCCGAAAAATACCGGGCTATTTTTGTGGGTGGCCTACTCATATGGTTGTGGTTTCTGGGTTATCCATGGATGCCGCCAGTTGCATCTCATGATGCTATTGAAAATCCTGATGAAGTACATATCATCAAGGTCACTGCGGGCCAATGGTTCTGGCAACTTGAAGATGGAGGATACATGAAGAGTGACAGAGGAAGCGCTCAAGGTTCTCTCAATGTACAAGATGATGGATCTCATGATCCCGTACCTGAAGGTCAATCTCCAGCTCCGGTTAATGTGAAAGCTGGAGAAACTGTTAAATTCATCGCTACTTCTCGTGACGTAAACCACGGTTTTAGTATACTGTCGAGTTCTAAAAGTATGGATTCGCCAATGATGCAGATGCAAGTTGTTCCTGGGTTTAATAATGAATTTTATTTCACATTCCAAGAACCCGGTGTCTATACGATTAGATGTTTGGAATATTGTGGATGGAATCATCCTTATATGATATCCCAAATAACGATCAACGCCGCATAATCACTGGAACACACGGAAAATGGGAGAAACAAATACAGGCGTATTGCATTTAAAGTACGAAAAGGACGAGGGTCCTGCGCCTGAGTATCTTATCTCAAAGGATCTGTCCGATTTAACGCTAATGTTTATAGTGTCTTCTGTGGTGTACTTTCTAGCTGCAGGATCACTTGCTATCCTGATGAGACTTTTACAATCTGGCGTTCCTATCTCGCAAAACCAACAGTCGGTCGGCCTCTTTTATACTGCATTGACTGTTCATGGTCAAGTCATGTTCTTTGGATTTGTTTCTATGCTTACGATCGGAATTAGCTATTATCTTCTAAGCAAATTTGCAAAGAAGCCCCTGTACAGTATGATGTTAGCAACGATTTCCTTCTCCTTATTGAATGCAGGAACAATTTTTCTCTTCGTATCCGGAACGATGTTCTTTGGCGCTGGATGGTACAATCTTATGCCCTTGACATTTCACCCAGGTAACGGAGGGTGGAATTCACTTTCAGCTGTGATATTTTTGATGGCAGACGCAATGATAGGCATTGGGCTTGTAATATTTTGTTTGGTTGTTATTGCAACGGTGTTCAAAGGAAAGATCGCGGCTGGCGTTCAAAAATCAGAACCTGAGGGAAAACAATATGATGATAATCACAAGAATCAGGTAGACCTCGATGATGGTGGAAGAATAGATCTGCTTCCTATGGTGCAGATTCCAAGTTCGACGAGGTTGGTTTCTGTATTAGGTATAAGCTCATGGTTTCCCAGATACTATAGGAGAGCAGTTCCTGCCGTTTCAGTAGTGGTTGTTGGAGTCTTTGTAAATGCAGCGGCATTGATAACCGGGAGTATTGGGCTTTTTACCCAATTAGGGATTGGATTCTCATATCTACTCAACCCTGATTTCGATCCAAACTGGCTTCTGGCGAAGGATGCATGGTGGTTCTTTGGTCACCCTATAGTATATTTTACTCTTTTTTCATTCTTAGGTGCAGCATATTATTACATTCCCAGATACGCCAAAAAAACAGTACCTTACGATAAATGGGCATATAGATCTTGGCCATTTTACTTCGTATTCACCGTAATGGTTTTCACTCATCATACCTATATGGATACCAAATCCGGCTTGGCTAAAGATGTTAGCCCAGGTAGCTACTTTTGGAGTGATATTTCCTTCAGCCCTCACAGTAATGACTATAATGATGTACATTTTTCGATCTAAGATCAAGTGGAATCTGACCTCTCTGTTTTTAATGGCCGGCTTTGTGGGTTGGACAATAGGCGGATTTACCGGCGCAGAAATAGGCTGGTGGGGAACCAACATATATCTACATAATACCCTAAATATAGTAGGTCACATTCACCTTGTTCTTTTGGTGGGTAGCGTTCTATTTGGATTAGGGCTAATATATTCGATAGTACCGGATTTAACACGAAATAAATTCGGTGTCAGTCTCGGGAGGATCCATTTAATTCTTACTGTAATAGGCGGATTTGGGATTGCCCTCTTATTCACATACTTGGGATTTGCTGGCTTTGTTAGAAGGGAAGCCGTGGTTCCACAAGAATTTAGTTGGGCAATGCCTTGGCTCTTCTTCTTTGCATCCACAGTAGGAATTGGACAGATAATCTTTGCTTATAATCTGTTTCGTACCCTCAAACATGGACAATGGTTTAAGAGTAACGGCCTGTACTATGCTGCGGCAATTTCTACATCTTTGGCTGGTATCATGCATCTAATCTTGGTTCAATATTTTGTAGGATTCGACTCTTTGACCTCTACCTTCTTTATAGTTTCAGGCCTCGCACAAATATTTTGGTTTATACCTTATGTGAGGAAGTGGGGTAGAATATGGTACACTATTGGAATAGTAGGTACCATTGCGCTTATAGTACTATTTGTCAACTCTCAAGCAAGCGGCGAGGATGGCTTCGACTGGAAGTTCATTTTATTCTATTTGGTTGTTGGAGGAGCACAGCTCTTCTGGATCATTCCCCTGCTTTTAAGCTGGTCTAAGGCAAGATTCTATGTTGGAATAGGTTGTGCGATTTTGATTAGTTTGTTCTGGATAATTACTAACTCTCCGGAATCTGTTGTTGGAGTAGAGGCGCCATACGATGATTTATCGATCTTGATTGAAGGGCTACAGGTGATATTCATTGTCACGAGCGTAATGGTGATATTAAGAGGCGGGAGTTTGTGGCCAAAGAAGAATATCACTGTCGGTAAAGATAGTGACCATGGCAGCTCTAACATGGGCCCATCCTCAAACCAAGAGCTCGACATTTAGTTTCAAGGTATTCAAACTATGGTTAATCATACGAGCATCTAATGCTGAATCTCATGTGAATGAATTTTAGAGTTTAGCACGGCTTAAACAAAACAATACATTTCTTGCTAGGATTGTACTGATGTATTGCGATTGTCGTTGGCTGCGCTTGCAGCAGGAGTGATCTGTAGAATTCCCAGCATCCAAGGATGAAATGTACAATGATACGGAATCTCGTCCGATCCAGTTATCACTGCAGACCCAGATGAACCTGGAGTTATGGTCCCAGTGTCAAACGCCTGACCGGAATCTGATGAATCGATGGATTGACCGGATGTCGCAGTGTGTGCGGCAATATCTTGATTGGTCCAAGTAACTTTGGAATTGCTCGTGATTTTTATATTCCCTGGTTTGTAGTATTCCTTGTCGAGAGAACTCTCTTGTACTGCCGCTCCATTAGGTATTGCAATTGTTGTTGAAGTGCTGATGCCAGTACTAGAATTCGATGGCGCAGGTGGTTGAGAGGTGGTGGGATTCGCCTGCGAGTTCAGGTTTTGGTTCTGTGTAGCTAGCATCGTGACATAGACCGATGCAACAGATGCGACAGACAAAGCAATCCCTATCCCAAAGATAGCCTTGGATAACTGTGGATTCAATTTATAATATTCCTTTTTTCTGCACTATAAAAATTTTGACGCTTACTACTACAAGAAGTCTATCCACATGAGAAGGGATAGACTGCACCCGTGTGAAGCGGGTTCCATACCTTCTAGACGTAAAAGTCTATCTAATCGCTACATTCTGTCGACTAGTAATTCCTAGATTCTAAAATGTAAATTCTGGTTCTATACAGGTCTAATGTTCCTACTCCAAATGTTATCAGGTAATCAATTGAACGTGCATTGCTTAGCTCCGCGTAGCAGAATTGACTTGCTAGTTATTCAATAGCACTATGTTTTGAAAGTGAATTATTATTATCAGCCTTCACCGATCTAACAGAAAAACAAATTAGCAATTTAGTAATCATGTGCTTATGAATAAAATAAATATAATGAAGGATTCGACAGCATTCTGATGCATCGCTCGCAATTAACCGTGGTGTTGATGGCTATCATGACGTTATCACTACTGTGGGGATCAAGCTTTATCGCGATCAAGATTATCGTTGATGAGGTTCAACCCCTAGCTTCATTTGGAATGCGCTTCTTCATCGCAGGTCTATTGCTAGTATCCGCTCATTATATCTTGATTCATACCATTTATCGTCGATCCGAAAGAAAAGACTACCAGATTCCTCAGTTCAAAAATAGACAGCTCTGGAAAAGCTGGTTATTATCAGCCCTATTCTTCATCGTGGGAGGACAGGGAATACTCGCAATAGGGGCCCAATACTTGTCTTCAGGAGCTGCGGCTCTAATCAATTCCACAATACCTATTTGGGTAGCAATATTCATGCTGCTATTCCTCGGGAAGAAACCAACCAAATTAAGCATAGCTGGCATTACTGCAGGGTTTATAGGACTAATTATTTTGGTTCTTCCAACCTTGGAATCGGAGGGATCCAGTTGGGTTGGTGTCGTTTTACTTATCGTCAGCTCCATTTCATGGGCGATAGGCTCATTATTTTCTAGCCCTATTCGTGATGTGGGTACACAACGAGCAATTCTTTTGCCTACTGGTATGTTTATGACATTGGGTGGTTTGATTTTGTTAGCCATATGGGTAATAACAGGTACAGGAGAAGTATCTCCTCTCAATACCCTCTTCTCGCCAAAGGACAATCTACTGGTATCATTTTTATTCCTTACATTGGTATGTACTGCAATTGGCTATGCGATTTTTTACTGGCTTCTTGGCTCTACTACACCATCGTTGGCGAATACCTTCGCATATATTGTACCTGTGATCGCAGTATTCTTGGGGTGGGTTATACTTGGCGAATCAATTAGTTCGCAAACCATAATCGCCACAGTTGTGATTTCAGCAGGAGTAGCAATGATGATAATTAGCCCATCGTCCAAAAAAACTAACAATTAAAATATTTCATAGAGGAGAGTATAATGATACATACCGTAATAGGTGCTTTAGGTCAATAAAGTGGGCAATATGAAAAGAATAAGATTAGTATCATCCAACATAATTGAGAGTATTATTGACAAGTAACATGTTACCAAATGCAGTACAGTACTGTTGCAATTCTGAGATTGATTGCAATTCTTTATCACGCATATCGGGACGTTTGTTTGGTTGTTGCTAGTCTACCTATTTATTGCTGATAAAGTAGACGTGCAGATAGTTTTTGTTAATATCAAATGATTCAGGCGTTACCCTTGTTATTTACAAGATCTTCAATCCATTGAAACAAATTCCAGCTATATCTATATCAGAAATCTTAACAGCACAATCTTATTTTTGTCAGTTAATGAACAGAATATTGAAAACTCGGATAGAGAGTCATGCCACCATCAACATAAAGTGTCGTACCAGTAATATAACTTGCTTTGTCTGAAGCCAGAAACTCTACTGCATTTGCCACTCAGAGCCCTACCGATCCTACCCATCGGTATTTGCATCAATGTTTTATGCCGTGCAACTTCATTTTCATCAAGCAGGATGTTCATTGGAGTTTCTATGGCTCCTGGGGCGACTGCATTTGCTCTTATGTTGGATTTTGCAAGCTCGGATGCAAGCGTCTTTGTCATCATTTCAACTCCTGCTTTGGAAGTTGCGTATGGAATGTAGTGCGGTTTGGGTATCAATTGATGTACGGAGGT